>CANRAN010000105.1 GCA_947628595.1 uncultured Clostridia bacterium
GCCTCAAACTGAGGCTTGATAAGGCATACGGCCTGTGCATTATCCTTAAGAAACGGTCTCACCGCAGGCAAAACAAGTGTAAGGGATATGAAACATACATCAACACTGAAAAAATCTATTTCATCAGGTATTTGCTCTCTTGTAATATATCTCACATTTGTCCTTTCAAGGTTTACTACCCTTTCATCATTTCTCAGTTTCCAGTCAAGCTGACCGTAACCCACATCTATCGAATATACCCTTCTTGCACCATTTTGAAGCATACAATCGGTAAAGCCGCCTGTCGATGCACCTATATCCATTGTAATTTTATCATTAAGCCTGAGTGAAAATGATGACATAGCCTTTTCAAGCTTAAGTCCCCCACGGCTTACATATTTAGGTTTATTTCCCCTAAGTTCAATCTTAACGGTTCCGGGATAAGCTGTGCCGGGTTTATCGGATTTCTGATTGTCAGCATAGATAACCCCTGCCATTATAAGGGTCTTTGCTTTTTCCCTGCTTTCGGCAAGCCCTCTTTCATAAACCAATACATCAAGTCTTTTTTTATCCGACACTTATATTTCACCCCTGATTATATTTAAGCAAATATTAATCCATACCTTCCCGTACAATTTTTTCTATCCCACCAGCATCAAGTCCGAGCTTGGCGAGTGAGGAATCGACCCTCGCCTGCTTTACAAAACCCTCGATGGCTGTAAGCCCGAATTTCCCCCTGAAGCCGCCCTGATACATAAGAAAACCAAAGCCCTCTCCTATTCCGCCTGTTTTTATTCCCTCCTCAAAGAAATAAACCTCTTTATATTTCATTGCCTCAGAAACAGCGTTTTCACTAATAGGCTTGATTTTGTTAAGCTTTAATATGCAGACATCTATGTCTTGTGCCTTCAGAGCCTTTGCCGCAATACAGGCATTTGAAAAAATTCTTCCGTATGTCACTATAAGCTTACGGGATTTTTTATTTCCCACAAAGGAATAATCCTCACCATCATATTTATACTCATCGGGAAGATAAAGCTCTCCGCCTCTCGGATATCTTACCACCGCTATATTCGGTGTGTCATATATCGCAATATGGAACATTTCCCTAAGTTCTGAAAATGATGAGGGTGCAAAAATCGTTATATTTGGAATTGTGCTGAGAAATGCGACATCGAATATTCCCTGATGAGTTTCTCCGTCCTCCCCGACAATACCTGCCCTATCTATGGCAAGTACAATATGAAGCTTTTGCATTGCGGCATCATGAAGTATCTGATCATAGCTCCTCTGCAAAAACGTTGAATAAACCGCAAAAACAGGTATCATTCTTCCCACCGCAAGACCTGATGCAAAGGTTACAGCGTGTTCCTCTGCTATACCCACATCAAAGAAACGATTTTTATATTTTTCTGAAAAATCACTTAATCCCGTACCCATAGCCATAGCTGCCGTTATTGCACATATTCTTTTGTCCTTTTCCGCAGCTTCACAGATAATCTCTCCGAAAACATCAGAAAAGCCCTTCGTCGAGCTTTTCGGCTCTCCTGTTTCTATATCAAAGGCGGAAATTCCATGGTAATTCTTTGGGGTTTTCTCAGCAAACTCATATCCCTTACCCTTGACCGTGCATACATGAAGAAGAACCGCTCCTTTTGAATATTTAGCTGCCTTCAGAGCCGATTGCAGCTGCTGTATATCATGTCCGTTAAGCGGACCGTAATAATTAAAGCCAAGCTGTTCAAACATTGTTTTTCTGTTTCCTAACAGATTTATCTTTATCCAATTTTTTATGTTTCTGATTGTATTTGTTATCGACCTGCCTAATCCGTTAAATCTGTCAAGCCTGCTGTGAACCCTCGACTTTGCCCTGATATATGACGGCTGTATCCTGATTTTTGTCAGATATCGAGCCATTGAACCGACATTCTTTGAAATTGACATTTTATTATCATTAAGAATAACAATAAGCCTTTCCTTGGAACGTCCCGCACAGTTGAGTCCCTCAAAAGCAAGACCGCCCGTCAACGCTCCGTCACCAATTACCGCAATCGTATAATTTTTTCCGTTATTCAGGGTATCCGCACACGCTATACCGTATGCCGCAGAAACAGATGTACTGCTGTGACCTGTATCAAAGGCATCGTATATACTTTCACTTCTTTTCGGAAAACCCGAAAGTCCGTTTTCTTTTCTTATAGAACTCAGTTTTTCATTTCGTCCCGTAAGAAGCTTATGCGCATAGCTTTGGTGACCCACATCCCATATTATCTTATCATTAGGCGGATCAAATACGGTATGCAGAGCGATGGTAAGCTCAACAACACCAAGATTTGATGCAAGATGACCTCCATTTTCGGAAACTGTGTCTATTATTTTATTGCGTATTTCCTCGGCAAGAGTATTCAGTTCCTCAGCAGACAGCTTTTTCAGATCAGACGGTGATTTTATACCGCTTAAAATGCTGTTGTCTGTCATATTCATAATCTCCAATACAATTACCGTGTGCATATGCAGTACACAGCAGCACGGCATTATGTACATTGTGTACGCAGAATTTCGGCATACACACCATTTTCTTCTTCTGTCGGGCGACAAATTAATATTATACACAAAATAAAGCCCGAATCCAAATATACTAATTATAACACATTAAGACAAAATATTCAATCACTTTTCCCTATTTAACAAATAGACAGCAAAATCATTGAGCACCTTTGCTCTGTCTCCGAATATTCCGAGTGAGGAAACAGCCTTATCTGTCAGCTCCCCGGCAAGCCTGCGGCATTCCTCAAGACCGAGCAGTGCCGCATATGTGGATTTTTCATTTTCATCATCACTTCCTACGGGCTTTCCAAGCTCCTCTGTTGTTGATGTGATGTCAAGCATATCATCTATTATCTGAAATGCAAGACCGATATCCGAAGCATATTCGCAGGCTGCCTCAAACTGCTCCTCTGTTGCACCGGCAGATATACAGCCAAGCTTTGCCGCCGCTATCATAAGCGCCCCTGTCTTTTTATTATCCATAACCTTAAGATGCTCAACATCTACACTTTTACCCTCGCTTTCAAGGTCGATCATCTGCCCTCCGAGCATACCGTTTACTCCTGCACATTCCGAAAGAACCCTTACAGCCTTTGCACATTTATCATAGCCGTTAAGCCTTATTGCTTCATCAGACACTAAAACCTCAAATGCATGGGTAAGAAGTCCATTTCCTGCAAGCAATGCAGTTGCCTCTCCGTACACCTTATGGTTTGTCGGTTTTCCTCTGCGTAAGTCATCATTGTCCATACATGGAAGGTCATCATGGATAAGCGAATATGTATGTATCATTTCAAGTGCGCAGGCAAACGGCATTGCTGCTTCCTCACTACCACCGCAAAGCTTTGCAAATTCAACGGTAAGCATAGGACGTACTCTCTTGCCGCCTGCCATAAGACTGTATTCCATTGAGGAAACAAGCTCTTGTATATCCTCATTATCGGTTTTGGGTAAATATGAAATAAGCTTTTTTTCAACAATATCCGTAAATTGCGACATTATATTTTCCCCCTATTCAAGCTCAGATATATCTGTTATTTTTTGCTCGGCATTTTTAAGCAGCTCATAGCAATCTGTCGAAAGCTTTGTACCCTCCTCAAAAAGCCTCATTGACTCCTCAAGCGGAAGCTCCCCGCTTTCAAGACCTTCCACTATCTCCTCAAGCCTTTTTACAGCCTGTTCATAATTAAATTCAGACATTGTTACTCTTCCTTTCCGTTACCGTACAATCCGCACTTCCATCATAAAATTTTATATTTATTATATCTCCCCGTGCAACCTGATATACAGAATTGATTATCTTATCATTCTTACTTGCCACAGAGTATCCTCTTGCCAATACCTTAAGCGGACTTAATGTATCGAGCTTAGCGGCAAGAGCTGAAAATTCCTTCTGTTTGTCCGAAAGAAAAAATTTATAGGAGGATTTTATATGTGCAATCAGGGCTTCAAGCCGTTTTCTCCTTTCCGAGATCAATTCCTGCGGATATCTCATAACTCTTGATTTTACAAGCACATCAAGCTTTTCTCTTTGCAAAATAATATTTCTTTTAAACACGGTAATTATCTTTTCATAATAATATTTTATTTCATCCGACATTTCACTTTCCTCGGGAGAAACCAACTCTGCCGCCGCCGTGGGTGTCGCTGCTGCCGCATCAGCGACAAAATCACAAAGCGTCGTATCGGTCTGATGTCCTACACCCGACACTATCGGTGTTTCGCAGGCATATATTGCACGGATGAGCCTCTCATCATTAAAGGCGGATAAGTCCTCCGAGGTTCCCCCTCCTCTGCCTATTATTATCACATCCGCACATTTCATATTATCAATACGCTCTACCGCGGCTGTCAATGCAGCAGCGGCATTCACTCCTTGAACATAAACAGGACATAAAATTATTTCTCCGATAGGATATCTTCTTGCAAGCGTTGCACTTATATCCTTTATTGCAGCTCCCGTATCTGAAGTAATAACCCCTATTCTCTTTGGATATTCGGGCAGCGGCTTTTTATGTTCCGGGGAAAATATTCCCTCCTTTTCAAGCCTTGCTTTGAGCATATCGAATGCGGTTCTGAGTTCTCCGGCTCCAACAGGTCGCATATCCTCAATATAGAATTGATACTGTCCTGTCTTTGTATATAGTGACACGCTGCCCCTTACAATTACCTGCACACCGTTTTCGGGAACGAATCCGAGCCTCGAGGCATATTTTGAAAACATGACGGCTTTTATACTGTTATCCTCATCCTTAAGGGTCATATATCTGTGTCCTGACTGATAGTGATTTTTGTAATCCGATATTTCCGCTGACATCATTACATTACCAAGATTTTCATCTCCATCCAAAACAGATTTTACATATGTGTTAAGTCCGGAAACTGTAAGCAACGGCATAAGTTCATCTCCTAATCAAATTTTATCTGTGCATCCTGCACATCGGGGAGTTCAATTCCAAGATGCAGACAGCCCGCACGGGTTATACAACGTCCCCTCGGCGTCCTGTTGAGAAAGCCTATCTGCATAAGGTACGGCTC
>CANRAN010000106.1 GCA_947628595.1 uncultured Clostridia bacterium
TATAAGGCTGTTCTTTTTCTCTCCGAATTTGTTCATAATTATTCTCCTTTCAGCTTTTCAATTTGTATTTTTCGCCGCATAAAATCAAACGACGGCTTTTTTTTCGCATTATCAACCGTTTCAACGCCCGTATAACTGCGTTTTTCAAACACGGTATCGTTTCCTCTGACCTCAACGCTTGTAGCTATATAAGCAGGTTCAAGCGTTAATATACTCACTTCCGCAAGGTTGATGTCCTCGAGGACTCGCTCTTCGCCGCTGTCGCTCCAGCTGTCCTTGTTGACCGTAAACCCGAAGCTCCAGCCAGTCAGCTTGCCCTCTTTGGCGGCTCTGACGGTTTCCTTATCGTCAACGACTGCCCGGGCATGAAGTCCCACATTGTCTTCACGCAAGTCAAGACCGCTTTGTGTGTCACATAATACCCTGTCATGGTTGAGCCTCAGCTCGATGGGCTTACCCTTGTCGATAGCCTTTTGAAATGTTCCGGCTCGGACAGTTTCACGGAATGCTCTGCCGTTAAATTTCCTTATAGGCTTTGACTGCCTTTCAACAACATTGACATATCCGCTTATCTCCACGGTATTATCCGCTCTGATTTCAACTTTCAAATTTTCACCACCTTTCGATATTTTGTGGTATAAAAAAGCACTTGATTCAGGGCATTGCCTTTTCAAGTGCTTAATTTACTATATTCCAATCGTCCGAGAGCATATCAGCCTGCGATGCAAGCCAACCGATTTGTACACCACTTGTCCCTACAAATGCTATTGCCTTGTTTCCGATTGTTTTATGTTCTGCATTAACAATATCGCCGTCTGTTGTTGCATAGCTGATATTTTTGGCAAGTTGAATATACTGCTTCTTACCGTTCCAACCATTTCTTGAAACTTTCTTTCCTTGTTTTAGTGCCTCTAAAGCCTCTCCAAAGTTCACATTATCAAATCCTTTCTTAATTTTGGGTATAGAAAAACCGCCTCGATTACTCAGGGCGGTTAATAAAATCATTCCTCTTTAGGTTCAAATCTGATACCGTTATCTCCGGGATAGGGCGTGTCGTGTTCTTCTCTATGAATTATACCACTGGGGATTCCTTCCGGAAAGGCATCACAGGTAAAATCTCCATGATTATGCTTACAATCATTACACATTATTCCGTATGCTCCCGGATCTTCATACCACCTTCTACTTTCGTATGCCATAATTACACCTCCTGCATATAAATAGTATTTTTTTCCACCTTTACAATACCGAATTTGCTATTTCTCATAAATAATACTTCTCTTTCATTAGTGTTATAAGAATTGATATTTCTTCCATTTTTGCTTTTGATAATGCATTGTATATCCATACGTTCATCGTAAATACCTAACGATGTGGATGTATATGCTTTATATCCAACAACTTTTCCCGGTTGATGCAATCTCCAAAACTCCTCCGAATTGCTCATAACACTTGAATCTAACGAACGATATACAGTACCTTCATACTTTGGCATTTTTTGTAATGCAGAATCCAAATTATCAACCATTCTTTGTTCATCATCAGTCAATTTTGCACCGGAACGCAATTTCTCATTAATTTTATAGCTTTCGGATGATACGTAAGAATTTAATGCTGCGGTTTCGTCATCGGTTAAATCTGTTTTTGCTAAACCTCCGCCGCCTCCGGAGCCGCCGCCCGTTCCGGTACTTCCGGTAAAGCGACCGTGTTCATCTTTGGTATAATTACTGCCGTCATTGTATCTATCTTCAATTATAGCACTTGAAGTCTGATTGTCAATATTTTTTTGAACCGCAGCCTCGCCAAATTTTACTGTCTGATTTGTATTAGGTGTATAAATTGTCTTGTTCTTTAAATCAAGAAGAACATCGCTAAGACCAAGAGTGATAAAGTCATATTCATACGGCTCAAAGTCCTCCTCATATCGTACCTCGTTCGGCTGCATGAAACGGCTTTGAAGTGCTATTCTATAAGCCTGATAGCGTTTCAGTATATCTCCCTTAAGCAGTTGCTTCATGTCAAAAGCAAAGTAATATGTACCACGCTCGGACGGCAGCAGCATACCTGTATTAAGAGCCGACTGAAAAGCCGCAACTATCGGCATAACAGCCGTTTTTATTGCCGTGACATATTCATCGTCCGAAGCAGCACCGCTTATTATTTTCGGCGACAAGCCGAACATCTCGCACACCAAGTCATTGTTACGCTTAATACTCTCATTAAGCTGCATTTCAACGGATGTATTACTGCTTTCGGTAAATTTTAGGCCGTCATTCAGTACAACGATACTGTGTCCTTCGTTTGAATACAGCTTTTCCCAATCCTCTTTTATTTTTTTAAGCACATCCATATCAACGTGTTTTTCCGTCTGCAAAAAGCCCTTTTTATTACCGCCCGTTTCGACAAGGTATTTCTCGTATAAAATTTCCTTATAAGCAGTTGTCAAAAAGGTTTCATGCTCCGTAACGATACTTTTTCCTTTTACACCGTTTTTGCTGTTTCGGCATACACGAATAAGCTCATCATCATACAAAACTCTGTTGTCGATGAAATATTTTGCAACTTTAAAAATTGAATCGGAGTTTGTCACGACAGAAACATTACGGCTGTCAACATATCTGATTGTTAGAAATTCATTTCCCGACATTTCCGGATATATGAATCCTGTTCCCTGAATCAGATAATCATAAACAACGGCATATTTTAGCTGATAAGGGTCGAGGAGATCGCCCGTTTCATCGTTCAGTAATTTTACTCTTATGTCATCCGTGACCTCTTCGGTTTTGCCGTCAAGGTTATCCCGATACAGCTTGATAGGAAGCTCGGCTATCTTACCGCATATAAAATCCACACAGGCGGAAAATGCCGGAATATTTAAAGCCGTGTCCTCGTCAAGAGTTGCACCTAAAATCCTTTGAAGGCTGGCATCAATAATCATCGTATCGGCTCTTTTTTCTTTTCTGCGAAATAAATCCCAAAAACTCAATTTTTTTAACCCCGTTCCTATAAACTTATCGAACCCCATACAATCTTAAAATCTTCATCGCGGCTGAGAAATTCAAATTGATTGAGCAGATATATAGCATCAATAATAGCAAAAACCTCGTCAATCTTGCCTTTACTCCGCTTTTTGTCGGCATAAATATTCAAGTTGGTATCATATCTTATCCTCGTATTCTGGAAATTAAGCACCGTAAGATAACTTCTTTCAATCTTGACTTTTCTGCTTACAACTTTTTCTTTAAGCAGTTTAAACGCAGGGTGTAAAACGCTTGAATGTTGTCTTATTTCAACTGTTTCATATTTTTCGTTCCACTTTTGAGCCGAACTCATAGCATTACGGCGGTCAAACCCGATATATGCTACCTTACAGCCGAATTTTTCCTCAATGCTAAATACATATTCCTCAACCACCGAATAATCAATAATCCTGTCGCCGCAGGCTATACAGCTGCCGTCACGGATATGCTGCCGATAATCGACCTTTTCAAGCCTTGTTTTTTCTTCAATTCTGCCCTCGGGAATAAATGATACAGACTTAATCAACAGCGTTTCCTCGTCATCATCAAGAGCTGCCATAGATACCGCCGTATTATCCTCGGTTTCGGATAAATCAACACCGACATAAACCGTTTTGCCGTTCCAATCAATGTTATCGATCTCACAACTGATAATATCGTCAACGGGAATGTATGTTTCCGTTCCAAGACCGCTGTAAATGATGTTGCAGTGCTTAACAAGGAAATTTTCTCTTGCGCTCGGCATTACGATAGCGTCATGCCGTTTTTGCTTCAAATCGTCCATTATTTCCGGGACTTCAAGTGCTAAGGGGTTTGCCTGCTCAAGAATACTGTTACTGCTTTCCCAGCCTTTTGAATCGTCAGGTTCATACAACAGTGCAAATATTCTGTCATTTGCATCGATGCCGTCAAGCACTCGCTTAGCACCCTCAACAATATCCTCAAAAGGATTATTCAGTGTTGGATATTTTGTGCTTATAATACATCCGAGCTTGTTTTTAATATTAAGCTGTCCCGACCGCATAGCCTCAATCGGGTACATGGTCGGAAGTGCACCGACCTCATCGGCAACAAAAGCATTCGGAAGTTTACCGTCAAGTCTTGACGTTGAAAACGCAAGCGGCATAAAATCGCTGTTGTTAATATAGCAAAGAATATCATTATTTCTGATTTTGAAATGTTTAGCCAACAATGGAGATGAGAGGATAAGCTCTTTCATCTGCGTTTTAATTTCTCTTGATAACGCACCGTCCGGTGCAACAGAGTAAAATTTTGAAAACTCCGGCTCGGTAAGAAATAAAATCAAAAAAATAACGCCGACAAGAAAGGTTTTCCCGTTCTTTCGACAGATCTCAAGTATTCCTGTCTGATACCGCCTTTTTTCCAAATCATCACGAAAAACAACAGTCAAAACAGCAAAAATAAAAAGCCATTGATAGCCGCACAAAACCTCAAACACCGTCTTACCCGCCGACAGCCCTCTTGACACAATAATAAGCTTTGTAATGCTTTCAATCAGCTCCCTCTTTTGAAAATCAATGCAGTATTTTTCGTCCTTGTCCTCAAAAATATCAAGATATATACGACACTGCTTTTTAACATACTTCGGAGCATTTATTTTCCCGTCGAGTACGCTTTTGCAATATTCAATATCCTTATCCGTAGCCATTCATTAACCTCCCCCTCCTTTCAGAATCTGAAGTAGTGTATCGTTTTTTTCTTCCGCCTTATTTAATGCGATACTGCCAATCTTCGCCCGACTTTGCGGACTGAGTGAAAGCTCGTTGCATATTCTAAAAAAATCCTGAGTATATCCCTTACGAATACTCATAATGTCTTTATCGGTTAAAAGAGCGGGATCGTTATTAATCATCTGTTCCAGCTGCTGTAATCGGTCAATTACAACAGCCCCCTCAGCAATAACATAGCAATCCAGCTCCCCGATAAGCTCCGTCATTTCAAACATATTTTTAATCTTATTAAAAATTTTCCGCTGTTCCGCCGTAAGCTTATA
>CANRAN010000107.1 GCA_947628595.1 uncultured Clostridia bacterium
TTTACCTTGAACTCATACTGACCATAGCCCTCCCTTTTGCTCGGCTTCTGTATAATTCTTATAGAAACCGTACCGCCTGGATTTGTGAATTTCATAGCATTTGATATAAGATTGAGTAAAATCTGATTCAATCTGAGCCTGTCACAATATATATTTTCATTAATAACATCAACTGTATCGACAAAAAGCTCAAGTTGCCTGGATTTGATATCCGCCTGAATAATATTACAGATATTATGAAGTATCTCCGCTATATTTTCCGTATTTTCATCTATTGTCACATTACCGGACTCAATGCGGCTCATATCGAGAACATCATTGATAAGTGAAAGCAAATGACTTGATGAACGTGATATCTTTGTGAGATAATCCCTTACTCTTTCCTTATTGTCAATATGTGTTGTGGCAAGGGCAGTAAAGCCAATGATGGAGTTCATAGGAGTACGTATATCATGTGACATATTATTAAGGAATGTTGTTTTAGCCTTACTTGCCTGTTCAGCAAGCGCAAGTGCCTCAGCTAACTTCTTACGGTGCTGAACTTCGATTGCAAGAGCTTTCGTCCGCCTACGGATAAGCATGACCGAGGAAAATATTCCTATAACTATTACAACGATAACAAGTATAGCAAGTACACTTGCTATTGACGCACTCTGTCTCCAGAAAACGGAGATAGGAACAGACATAACAAAATACCAATTTACATTTTCCATTGGGGTAAATGTCATTATACAGGTTTCCCTATTCCTCGGGGTAAGTGTTATATAGAAATTTTCATCATCGTCTATTTTCTTTTGTATTTCTTCTGTTGTATATGAACCTGCAAGACCGTTATCAGTCACCTCTGAAAAAAAATTCTCCTCTGAACTGTCGTCGATGTTTCTATTTATTTTAACAATGTAGTTACCGCTTTCATCAATAACGCTGCTATATCCCTTTCCACCATAGCTGTCTATCTTGAGTTCATCCTGAAGTGCATTGATATCCATTCTGCATACAAGGTAGGTATAGGTCCTTCCCTCAACTGTAAAAGGTGTTACCTTTACGCCCATTACAAGTATCTCACTCCGTCCCTCGACGCTTGCTTCAAGATTATCCCTGCGGTATATAAAGCGATCCCCTGCCTCCTTATATTTCTCAAGCATTTCCTTACTATTTGAAAGCTTCATGCTGCTGCTCAATGTATCGCCGTTATCGGCAAACAGAGTTATACGTATGCAATCTATCATATACTTAGATGCGCTTAGCTTCTGCATAAGCTCCTCGGTTGTTTTACATTTTTCCTGTCTTATGTTGAGGGCTATACCGTCAAGCGTATCCCATCTGTTATCAAGACTTGAAGCTATGGCTTTTTTATCGTGGTTTGCCAGTTCCTCCATTGTACTAATTGAATTTTCGGTTATTATATTGCTTATAAGGAAGAACGACAGGATAATAACAAATATACCTGCGATAACTGTAACCATAATTACTATGGTATTATGTATTCTTGTCCTTTTCTTTTCATCAGTCAATTCCTTTTCGGCTGATTTCTCTTTTACGGTAGTATTCATTGTTTCCACACTCCGATTTCTATGTAGACACCTTTTGACATTCCTAACAAATCCCGGTTTGATATACAGCTGCGAACTATGATAAAAATTTCACAAAAGCAATTAGTTTATCCTCAAATACTGTATTTTACAGTCATTTTCATTATAACATACGCACAATGATATTTCAATGAAAATTTACAATATTAAAAAAACTTTTCAATGTTTCAAAAAATTGGGAATTTTTTTACGAAAAAACGCCCTCGTAATTCACGAAAGGCGTTCTTGCATATTCTCTGTTTCTTAGTGTTTTATTTTCCGTAAGCCCAACTTATTATGTATCCGCCGTCCCGAGATTTTGTGTTTCTTTGGAAACCTCCGTCTCGGATACTATGCTGCCGTCGGACAGTTCAATTCTCCTTTTACATATGGCGGCAACATCATTGTCATGAGTTATGATAACTACAGTTTTTCCATCCTCGTTAAGTCTTTTGAAAAGCTCCATAATTTCAGATGAAGTTTTTGTATCCAAGGCTCCTGTCGGCTCGTCCGCAAGAATATATGAGGGATCGTTTATTATTGCTCTTGCTATTGCAACTCTCTGTTTCTGTCCTCCGGAAAGCTGATTAACTTTTTTCTTTGCCTGATCTTTTATTCCCACCTTTTCAAGCATTTCCTCTGCAAGCTCATTCATTTTTCCGAAATTATATTTGCGGTTGAAAAAGAGCGGCAGCATTACATTCATAAGTACGGATTTACTTTCAAGAAGTGAAAAGTCCTGCATTACAAATCCTATTTTTTCATTTCTCAGCTTTGCACTTTTGCTGTCACTAAGACTTCCGACCTCTTTACCGTCTATTTTAACCGAGCCTTCAAAGGAGTTATCCAGCAATCCGAGAATATACATCAGTGTTGATTTTCCGGCACCGGATTTTCCCTGAATTGCGACGCTTTCGCCATTTTCTATTGTAAGGTTTATATCCTTGAGTGCGTGCATTTTTCCTTTTCCGACATCATAGTATTTGTTCAGTCCGGTTATTTCAATCATTATGATTCCTCCTGTAAATCTCTATCGGTGTATTCTTTTTGTATATAATATACGGTATGATAAGCGTAACCGAAAGTGTTATAACACAATAAATTACAGATATCAGTACATTGTAATAATCTATTATAAG
The DNA here is from genome assembly GCA_947628595.1 of uncultured Clostridia bacterium. Lineage (GTDB taxonomy): Bacteria > Bacillota > Clostridia > Oscillospirales > Acutalibacteraceae > UBA1213. Next base: position 2,711 of record CANRAN010000107.1, read on the forward strand.
ACAATCATAGCCCATGGTGCAGGTCTTTATCTTTTCCATCATAAAAATAACATATCCGAGGCTTATCGCCACTGCTATTATTACACTTACACTTATCTCCGCAATAAGATATAAAAAGCTTCGCCTCCTGCTGCATCCGCACAGATAATATATCGAATGATCCCTCAATTTTTTGTATGTATTCAGAGTGGATATACTTATTAGCATTATCGTTGCCACAACCAAAAGAAAAAGCGGTGTTATGAGTTTCTTCATAAGTTCATTCTTTATTTTATTATCCGTAGCTTCAAGAAGGTCATCATATGTATCGTATGTGCCTACGGTGTTATAATAATCTCTTACTTTTTGTTTCTGTTCTTCTGTACAGTCATTTTCATACAAAACGAAGTATAAATCATTAGGCGAGGAAAAAAAACTGTATTTTTCATCGATTTTCATAATGTCTTTATCATTTCTATCCAATATTATTTTGTTATCCTGGTGTAGAAACTGATCCAATGTTACATCATCTCCTCCTGTTGTGTAACAGGGACTATACCAAGGATAGTCAAACTTTCCTATAACATGGACCTTCTGTTGAACGCTAAGTCTTTCACCTTCATCGTTAAAATCACCAATAAAAGCAACCGTTATATCATCACCGACCGAAACATTTTCATAAATCGGGCCGCTCAATATTACGTTGGGAATATCGGATTTTTCAGCTTCCTTAAACCAACTGCCCTCATTCAGACATTTTGAAAAAGCATCCGCCATTCCATCTGTGTATGTCTCAGCCACAATATATAAACCTTCATATTTTGCAATAGAATACCGGCTATCGACTATACCTCTCACACCATCCAATTCAGATATTTTATTGCGGATAGACAATGAATCATCGGTGTCAATGAATGTCCAATCCAACATAAAATAATCGCTGCCTGAAATATATTGATTATCCATAATATATTTTGAATATGTTATGTACCTGTACTGACCTATTATGTCCTGCCCGAATATCAGCACGACTGCAAGAATAGCTGTGATGATTATTGACGATAAAATATTCTGAGAAAAGGACATAAAAAACAGTCTGAGTTTTTTCATATACCTCCCTCCTTTATGCTTTTTATATTATTTTTCCAATAAACTATCATAAAAGGTACCTGTACAATCACGGTTGCCACCAATATCATTCCGGCTATAATTACATAATCCACAGGGTAATACTGTAATTTCTCATAGATATTCACCTTTGAGAAAAAGGTTTTATAAAATCCTATATGTATAAGCGATGCAATTATTACGCATGAAATTGTCAGTATCATATTTTCAAGAAAGCTCATAAGTAATATATGTTTTCTCCTTGCCCCCACCATCATGAGTATGCTGTTCTCACGCCTTGCACAATCCATAAGGTATTTGAGCAAAAACATAAAAGCAACTGCCGTACATCCAAACACAGCCATAAGCATTGCCATTTCCTGCCGAGAAATGCCCTCGGCCTCTGCGTAAAAAGAAGTTGGATCATATATATAATAAAAATAGTTTTTGTCGTCAAAAATACTTTTCAGATAATCGGTATATTCCGTAATTGCAAATTTAGACCATATAGCATCTGTATATATGTACATCCGACCGGTTCTGAGTTTTAATGACATATACTTTTCAAACGGTATGACATAATCGGTATTGTCAACATTTCTTATAATTTTGAAATTCTCACCATGAATTTTCACACTACCGGTCTTGCCCTTAGGTGCAGCAATGACAGATTGCTTAAGTTGTTGATCTGTGAATACATTCGGCTCGGGATTAACCATCATATCATTGTTGTTATTAATATATGAGTCAACAAGAATGCAATTATCTTCTCCTGCTAAGTATCCGCTTATATATTCATCGACACCAATCGGTTCTTCGAGTGCATCTGTATCTTGGTTATGAAAATTAATACTGTCATTTCCATCCTTATCCAGAACGGATAAAAATTCTATCTCCTGAATCTTGCCGTCCATATAAAAATCCTGAATCTTCGATATATCATCCTTTGTTAAGCTCACAGGGTTACTGAAACGAATTTCATAACATCTGCCCTGAAATTCATTTGTGTACACACCTGTTTTGCTGCTGAGAAAATTCCCATAGAAAAAAATAAGAGTAATGGAACATGCAACCATGCCGATAATATACAAAATAAAAATCGGTCTATTCTGACTGAAATATGTACC
>CANRAN010000108.1 GCA_947628595.1 uncultured Clostridia bacterium
GGGACAGCATTGTTTGCGAAAAATGCGGTAATTTTCTCTCCGTTTCAGATAATAAATCAACTTATTCCTCAGGAGACGATTATGATGAGGATGATGATCCGCTGAGAATGTCACCGCCCGTTTTCCGGGCAAATAAATTTTATGTTGAGGATATAAGAGATTTTGCCATAGGCATAAAAAGGGACGAAGATTTTGACGGAGTTACCGGCGAAGAGCTTATGACCTATGTGGGAAATAATGAACTGTATTACGGACCGGTGTTCTCCTCTATAAAAAAGAAAAATGTGAGCAGATTTAATTTTGCGACACTCCTCTTTCAGGGCATATGGTATTTTTACCGCAAGCAGTATTTGATGGGTGTATTATTGGGTCTGCTGACTGTCCTGCCAATGGTTTCACAGTATTTCTGTTATTCATATTTTAAAACGAATGATCTGTGGCTTGAGGCACAGCAGGCAGTCGCTTCGGGTGGCTATGCTTCTTATAGGGACTATTTTAGCTGGATATTTACAAACTGTGATATGCTGCATGGAGTAATGATGCTCTTGCCGCTCGCTTTGAGTATGGTAAGCTTTGTTGTTACAGTAGTTTTTGCGTTCAGGGCAAACAGGAGCTACTATAAATATGCAATAAAAAAAATTAAAGCCATAAAACTGAAAAACAGTGACAAAAGCAAGGAGGAAATTTTAGAAATCATAAAAAACAAGGGCGGAATAAACCAGGGACTCAGTCTTATGATGCTTGCCTGTGAATTGATTATCACTGTTGCTTTTGCACTGTAACATATAATAACTTTGAATATTACCTTTTTTCAGAAAATAAAAAATAATAAAACAAGGAGGAACATTATGAAAGTTACAAAAGCGGTTATACCCGCAGCCGGGCTGGGGACAAGGGTCCTGCCTGCAACAAAATCGATGCCGAAAGAAATGCTCACTATCGTTGATAAGCCTGCAATTCAATACATTGTAGAGGAAGCTGTAAATTCCGGCATAACAGATATCCTTATTATCACAAACCGAGGAAAGGGAATTATTGAGGATCATTTTGATCGTAGTCCCGAGTTGGAACAAAGGCTTCTCGAAACGGGAAAAAAGGATGTATATGAGCAGGTTGTTTCTATTTCCAGACTTGCAAATTTCTACTTCATTCGTCAGAAGGAAACAAGAGGTCTTGGTCATGCTGTAAGTTGTGCACGTTCATTTGTGGGGAATGAGCCCTTCGCTGTGCTTTATGGCGATGATGTTATAATAGGTGAAGATCCTGCCTGCGGACAGCTTATAAGAGCTTATGAAAGGTTCGGAAAAGCAGTTGTCGGCATAAAATCTGTTCCCGAGGATGCCATATCAAAGTACAGTTCACTTAAGGTTGAACACCTTGAGGATAATATATATAAGTGTACTGATATGGTGGAAAAGCCAAAGACAAAGGAGGAAGTTCTTTCTACTTATTCAATTTTAGGAAGATGTGTGCTTACACCTGATATTTTTGATATCCTCGATAAAACTCCTCCCGGAGCAGGCGGAGAAATTCAGCTTACAGATGCTATGCGTACGCTTGCACAAACTGTAAACATGACCGGTGTCGACTTCACCGGAAAACGCTATGATATGGGAGATAAGCTCGGAATACTTCAGGCGACAGTTGAAGTAGCACTTAAAAATCCGACACTTGGAGAAGCATTTGAAACTTATCTCAAGGAGATTGTATCTGAACTTTAACAGACATCGAAACAAAACAGCCTCAATCAATTGTATAAGACGATTGATTGAGGCTTATTTCCATATTCGGTACAAAATCGGATAAGTATAAGACTTTACATTCAACCGGAACAGGATATATACAATATAGCAGTCAAAGAGTGACAATAATTTTTATATTAATGTTTTTAATTTAAAGCTGTATAAAATCTTCAAAAATGTTGACTATTTTGTATTAATATAGTATAATATGCTACATGATGAAATTACACGAAAATAGGCAGGAGTTGAAATAATGTTAAAATCTTTCAGATGTTCAATTAATTTTGATTATAATTGGGTCCTTTCAAAAAGAAACGATGATGTGTTGCCTATTGAAAGAGTCCTGACAGCAATTAAAACTAAGTACAACATAGAATCAATAGATACAGATCTGACAGGATGTGTGTTTGATGTTGATGCCGGGGATAATATTACTAAAGATGCTGTTTTTTCTGATATTCTGGCACTTATTAGAACCATGTATGAGGATTCATACTCAGAAAAGGTATGTAACATAAATATAGAAGTTAATGAGAAGCAAGAAAAGGTTGAACTGATCCCTGCGGTTGAGGATAAAAATTCCGGAAAAACAAACGACAGCAAGCATACCCCTGAAAATAAATCAAAAAAATCCCAAAATTCGGTGAGCAATAATCCCAGTGCGGTTGAAATGATAAATAATCTTGTTGGCGCAGATGAATTCAAGGCACTTGCAAACGAATGTGTCAGGCTTGCCCCTCATCTCAAGGAGAGTGATACACTGGATGCCTTCTTAAGGAGGAAATATATTATCTCCATTAATGACGGCTGCGGATTAACCGAATATCTTAACCTTTTCGGCAAACTTCTCTCTGAGCTTGACTTATTTAAATGCGATGAAGCAACGCCTGTGCGGGAGGTAAAACTGCTTTCGGACAGCGGTACAAAAAACGAAAATGACTCCTTTTCAGTTGTACTGTCGAGCATAGAAACAAAAAGCAGAAGTCGTATAATTTGTGTTGATATATCCGAATGGATGACACAAACAACTGATAAGAGATTTAGGGATTTTCTAAAAGCAGTTGAGGCAAATGCAGAGCAGAATATTGTTTTTTTCCGCATCCCCTTTGTTGAAACAAATATTTTGTCTGAGGTTAAAAGTAGTATTAATGACTTTTTGTTCGTAAAGGAATTGTCAATAGTGCCTTTCACAATGGAACAGCTTTGCGAGGGTGCTGAAAGAATTCTGAAAAACAGAAATTTTACCATTGACGAACAAGCAATGGAAATATTCAAGAAAAGAATAATCGAGGAAAAAAGTGACGGCAAGTTTTACGGTATGAATACCGTTAATAAGGTGATATCAGAGCTGCTATACATGAAGCAGTGCTATAACGCAGATAATGATATATTCGATAAGGATATAAAAGCTCCTCAGATAGGCAGGCTATCCTCTACAGGCTCTGAAAAATATGTCAGTGCCATTGATAAGCTTAACAGCCTTACAGGCATGGAAAAAATAAAGCAGAGAATCATTGAAATTGTTTCACAGATTGAAGCCTCTCTGCATAATGAGGAGCTGGACACTCCGTGCATACATATGAGGTTTGTAGGCAACCCCGGAACAGGTAAGACTACTGTTGCAAGAATTCTCGGAGAAATACTTAAAGAAAAGGGCATTCTTCGGAATGGTAATTTCTTTGAATACGGGGGCAGAGATTTCTGCGGAAGATATGTAGGAGAAACCGCACCAAAAACTGCCGCTATGTGCAGGGATGCATATGGTTCGGTTTTGTTTATTGACGAAGCATATTCCCTGTATCGGGATGATAGCAGTCACGATTATGGAAGGGAGGCCATAGATACCCTTATTGCCGAAATGGAAAATCACAGGTCGGATTTTATGGTAATAATGGCAGGCTACCCTTATGAAATGGATTATCTTATGAAGGCTAATCCCGGCTTGAAGAGCAGGATGCCGTATCAGATAGAATTTCCAAACTACACAAGAGAAGAATTATATGCTATGTTTATTTCTTTGACAGAAAAGAGTTTTATAATTGATGAAGAATTAAAATCCGCTGTACATAAGTATTTTGAAGAGCTTGATGAATATCTGATTCAATCTAAGGAATTCAGTAATGCCCGTTTTGTCCGTAATTTGTATGAACGAACTTGGGGTAAGGCTGTCCTGAGAACACAATTAAGCGGCGAAAAATGTGAGAAACTCATGGTTGAGGATTTTATTCTTGCATCATCTGAAAGTGAATTTCAGACCAATACGCAGGTTAAAGCCACACGGATAGGCTTTAATTAATATAATTCAAGGAGGATAAAATAATTATGAACGAAAACGAAAGAAAGCAGGCACAGAATATCTATAATACAATTTGCGATATGCTTGATGCAAGGGAATTCAATTATACAAAGCACGATGATGACCTTGCTATTTCCCTTACAATGAGAGGCGAGGATATCCCGATGGATATTGTCATAATGGTTCTTGAAGACAAGCAGATTGTAAGATTTATTTCGCCTATGCCATTCACCGTTCCGGAGGATAAAAGAGCTGAAATGGCTGTTGCGGTATGTGTAGCAAATTGTGGTTTATATTCCGGATCATTTGACTACAATTTCCCGAGCGGAGAAATCAGATTCCGTATTACTACAAGCTATAAAGAAAGCATACTCGGTAAGGAGCTTTTTGATTATATGCTTATGGTGTGTGCATTTATGTCTGACACCTATAATGATAGATTCATGATGCTTTCAAAGGGAATGATAAGTCTGGATCGCTTTATAGAAATGGAAGATGAAAATAACTGATAACGATATTTAATGGGCTGTCATATTAAGTGAATTAACACTTAATATAGCAGCCCTTAATTGTTTCAAAATGGCCTGTACTATAAATTTGTGGAAGTCAGTAGATAAAAATCAAGCGAAAATTAGAGCACGTTGACACTACTCGAACCATTTTACAATGCAAGCAAATTGAATAAATGATAAATACATGGAATCAAGTTTATCATATCGAGTAAAGACTTTCCGGAACTCTTTGAGCCATCAAATTCTCTTTATAAATTTCAATTTACATTGATTTTGTTTTTAATTTTGTCATGTCTAAAATAAACAGTTATTACATAACATGACTATTTGTCATTAAAATCATTAGAGAAAGCTATTGAATCAGT
>CANRAN010000109.1 GCA_947628595.1 uncultured Clostridia bacterium
GAGGTTTGTGTCATTCGGAACAAATCTTGTATCATTAACAAGCCTTTCCACAACAGGATGTCTGCCCTCTGTTATATTTATCGTTCCGCTATTGTTGAGTGTAGGACAGCAGTAATCATTATCGAATGCCGCCTGTGCAAAGGAACCCATAACATCAAGCACTGCCACAGCCGATGCAGAGGATGAAATTCTGTCCACCGCCGCCGCTGTGGTATTTCTCACCTTTTCAAATATGGCATATTCAAGCTCATTTGCTCTGTCCTTTGCTCCGAGTATTCTTCTTTCAAGGTTCTTAAGCTCCTCTGTTATATATCTTTCACCATTTGTAAGCGTCTGCTTTCTGATATACTCCTTCGGAACAAGATTTTTATAGGAATTTGATACCTCAATATAATAGCCGAATACCCTGTTGTAGCCTATCTTCAATTTCGGTATCCCTGTTTTACTTCTTTCGTCGGATTCAATCTTAGCCATAAGATCCGTTCCGCCCTGCATATCAGTACGCAGACTGTCAAGCTCCTCCGAGCAGCCCACCTTTATCATTCCGCCCTCACGGACTGAAAACGGCGGCTCGTCCTCAATAGTTTTGTCTATAAGTTCAACTATATCGCTGAGTAAATCTATACTGCCATGCATTTCTCTGATAAGTCCGCTTTTTGCTCCGGCTACGCTTCCCTTTATATCCGGAAGTCTTTTTAATGCACCGCAAAGAGAACGAAGCTCCCTTGCATTAGCCGAGCCGTAAACTACTCTTGTTATTACACGCTGTATATCGAACATTCCAACAAGTGCCTCTCGCAGATTAATTCTCATTTGAACATTGTCATAAAGCTCAGACACCGCATTCTGCCTTTTCATTATCGCACCTATATTTGCAAGCGGCTTCTCAACGTAACTTTTAATAAGTCTTTTCCCCATTGAGGTCTTTGTTTTATCAAGCACAGCAAGCAGGGATGCCGATTTATTCTTACTGTTAAGCGGCTCTACAAGTTCAAGATTTCGCCTTGTATTATAATCAAGATGTACATATTGCTCCTTACTGTAAAGCTCTATTTTATTTATACGCTCAAGACCGACTTTCTGAGTTTTTACAAGATAGCTAATAAGGGCACCCACAGCCGAAACCGTCTGCGGCATATTGCTAAGACCAATGCTTTCAAGGCTTTTTCCGCTGAACTGACTATTTATTGTTACCTCTGCATCGGCATAGGAAAATTCCTCGTCATCAAGCATATTGACACAGGCGGAGAGCTTATCCTTTATAAAAGCGGGAAGTGTTCTGAAACGGATCGTTTCACCGCCGATAAGAAGTTCTCTTGGTGAATATTTCAGAAGCTCATCCTCAACGGCACTTTCATTATCTTCAGCATCAATCAGTGTCGCATACAGTTCCCCCGTAGAAATATCACAGAAAGCTATGCCTGTCTTATTTTTCTGTGTATAAACGGAGCATATAAAATTATTGCTTCCCTCGTCAAGCATACTTTGTTCCATTACCGTACCCGGAGTTATAACTCTGATAACATCACGCTTAACAAGTTTTTTGGTTTTTGCGGGATCCTCCGTCTGCTCACATATAGCCACCTTATAGCCCTTCGCTATAAGTCTTGCCGCATAGCTTTCATAGCTATGGAACGGTACTCCGCACATTGGCGCACGTTCCTCAAGACCGCAGTCCTTACCCGTAAGTGTAAGTTCCAATTCACGTGATGCGGTATTTGCATCATCAAAGAACATCTCATAAAAATCGCCCACACGATAGAATAGTATGCAATCCTTATATTTTTCCTTTATTTCAAGATATTGCCTCATCATAGGAGAAATTTCAGACAATTCATTCACCGCCCTTATTTTATCTTCCTGTATCAACCAAAGTTCTCTATTCTTTAATTTGTACTTTAAATATCAGTGGCATCCACCACACGTTGCACAGCTTCCGCTGCAAGACGGTGTATAGTCCGCCGTATCGGGATCCTCACCCTCGGAGGATTTCTGTATTATTGCGGAAATTCTGTTCATTATTATGTCAAAATTGTCCTTAGCCTCGTTGTAATTGATCATGTGTTGATTAGACATGATTTTAGCATAAACACTTCTCATATCCTCGCCAAGCTTTCTTGAGGTATCAGGATCACGCTCATCATCCGGCTTTGTTGTCAGTTCTGCAATTTCAGCACGGATTGCACTGAACTCTGCTATAAGCTTCTGCAGTTCTTTATCCTCATCAGCCGCCTGTCTTGCCATATTGAATTTTATATAGGCATCCTCTCTTTGCAGCTGCCTGCCAAGCTCTCTTGCAATTTCAATAATATCCTTGTTTTCCATAATTATCTCCCTTTTCCGATTAATTTTTCAATAACATAATCTATATTATTTTATCAAATTCATAGAATATTGTCAAACAGATATGTGATATATTCATTCAAATTAAAAAGACTGTTCCAATTACGAAACAGTCCTAATTTTACATGGTATTTTATAAATCATACAATATTTTGTTTTTCATCTACTTTTACCCCTTAAAATGACTCTTTACGCAATCTACATACACAACTGTATATGCGTCTGCTCTGTGACATACTCCCCCACCTATAGAGGTGGTGGCTTCTCGCTCAAGTATGGTAACCCATACAGTATCAACGAGCTAACCCCGTGTGTCCCACGGTTATTTCAGGCTGTCCGCAAAACTGACTTTGCACATTTTACATCCCGACTGGTTACGGGAAAAAGAGGATACCTGACACCCTTATCATAGAGGAATGATTGCCTCTAATCCGTTCTCCTTTCATAGACTCTGCATTACAGCTTGGTTATCGCTCTTTGTAACACAGGATATACAATACGCTCATTCTTGTATTGTTATTTCTGGATGAATTATAACATAAATATATTGGATATGTCAATATATTATAAATCAGCCTTATGGCTGATGGGCTATCCATCCCCGACCTTAGAGGTCGGGGACTTCCGCCCATTTTGTTAAAATCAAAGAGCAGCCTTTGCCTTTTCAACGAGAGCTGTAAAAGCCTCCGGATCTGTTATAGCAATTTCAGAAAGCATCTTTCTGTTAAGTGCTATATCAGCTTTCTTAAGACCGTTCATAAATGTAGAATAGTTAATGCCGTTAGCCTTGCAGCCTGCGGAAATTCTTGTGATCCACAATCTTCTGAAATCACGCTTTCTCTGTTTTCTTCCGATATAAGCATAGTTACCGCTCTTCATAACGGCTTCCTTAGCCATTTTGAAGTGCTTACTCTTTGCTCCCCAATAGCCTTTAGCAAGTTTCAAAACCTTTTTTCTTCTTTTGCGTGTTGCCAACGCACCCTTTACACGAGCCATGTTATATACCTCCGATAATCTTAATTAATAAACAATAACCTACACAAAAATTATTTGTACGGAATGAGTCTTTTCACTGCTGCTACATTTGTCTTATCGGCAACAGTAGTCTTTCTCAGTCCTCTTTTACGCTTTGTTGTTTTCTTATTGAGTATATGACTCTTATTAGCGTGCGCACGAATCACCTTACCGCCCTTACTCAGTTTGAAACGTTTCTTAGCTCCGCTGTGTGTTTTAATCTTAGGCATATTAAATTCCCCCTTGGTTTTTTATTTGTTGTGCTTCGGTGCAAGGAACATAAGCATATTACGTCCCTCAAGCTTAGCAGGCTTTTCGACAACGGCAAATTCCTGACAAGCCTCTGCGAATTTATTCATAATTTCCGTTCCAAGCTCAGGATGTCCCATTTCTCTTCCCCTGAAGCGAATTGAAACCTTTACCTTATCTCCGCCCTTTATAAAACGCTGAGTATGGTTAAGCTTGGTATTAAAATCATGTGTATCAATGTTAAGTGAAAGTCTTACTTCCTTGACATCGACAACCTTCTGATTTTTCCTTGCTTCCTTTTCTCTTTTTGCCTGTTCAAAGCGATATTTTCCGTAATCCATAATCTTACACACAGGCGGCTGGGCCTGCGGAGCTATCTTTACAAGATCGAGATTAGCGGCTTCCGCCATACTTATAGCCTTCGAGGAAGACATTATACCGAGCTGTGCACCGTCTGAGCCGATAACACGAATCTCCTTATCACGAATTTCGTCATTAATCTGAATTTCCTGCTTGCTAATTGTAAAGCACCTCCAAAACAATATAACATAAATAAAGCACGAACCGTCACCGACCGTCCGTGCATCAAATAGCATAACTAACTCCAAACAAATTGAGGAATTAACACAACTATTGACCCGTAACAGACGATACCATACAGGTGAAAGCAAAGCTTTACTTTGTTTTACCAACATAATATAACACATTTATTACTTCTTGTCAATAGCTTTTCCGCCATAATTTTTAATCATAAGCAAGAACCTATACAGTCCTCACCGTCACACTGAGCCTCATCACCCGACTCTGCAAGTGCAGCCTTTATCATAATTGCACATTCAAGACGCTTTTTTTCGAGTTCACACGAGGTCCTATGTGATTTCCTTATATCTCCCTCATACCGGAAATTATTCGCGTTACAGCCGCCCGAACAATAGAATTTTGCCCAACAATCCTTGCAATTTTCCTTTGTATAAACCGTTGACATTGCAAACATATTTTTCATATCGGTATTGAAAGTTCCTTCATTGAGATTACCCATTTTATAATCTTCATCACCGACAAACTGGTGGCACGGGTAGATATCACCCTGCGGTGTAACAGCAATATATTCATTGCCACATCCGCAGCCTCTCAGACGCTTTATTGCACACGGACCTTGATTGAGGTCTATCATAAAATGGAAGAAATTATAATAATCTCCCTTTTTCCTTGATTCTATGATAGTTTCCGCAAGCCTTTCATATTCCTTGAA
>CANRAN010000110.1 GCA_947628595.1 uncultured Clostridia bacterium
ACGATAGACGCACAGAAGATACTTTCTTGTATCGTAAGAACGGGGCAGAGGTACGGCAGGAAAATGATATGCGATGTACTTCGCGGCAGCAAAAACGAAAAGCTTATCCGTATCGGTCTTGATAAACAGTCAACTTATGGTATCATGTCGGAAACCGGGGAGAATACCATACGCAATATTATGATGTGCCTTGAGGAGCAGGGGTATATTTTAAGTACTGCGGGTGAATATCCTATCTTGAAAGTTTCACCGTCATGTATGGAAATACTCAGAGGAAATAAAAAATTTGAAATAAAGACAGCAAAGGAAAGGCATCCGAAAAAGAAGCAGAAATCCGTTGTTGATGTATCTGTTGACAATGATTTGTTTGAAAAGCTCAAAGCACTTCGCCGGGAGCTTGCAGAGGCTGCGAATGTTCCCGCATACATTGTGTTTTCAAATGCCGCACTTACGGATATGTGCAAAAAATTGCCGCTCAACAAAGATGAATTTCTGAATGTATCGGGTGTAGGAAATAAAAAAACTGAGCTGTACGGTGAGAAATTTCTGAAATTGATAAGGGAGCATATTGAAAGCAGGGAAAAATAACATTACATAAAGAATTATTCTAAAAAATATCGTCACAGACGGTTTGTCGGGCTGTCTATGACGGTATATTTATTTTATTTAAAAATCGTCCGTATCAAAAAATTCAGCAAGTGTTATACACGGATTGTCACATATTATTTTTATTATAGCTTGGGATTTTTATTTCTGCCGCACAGTATAGCCTTGACCGAGGATGGGGCAGGTCGGATATATTTACAAGCTATGCTTACAGTCTGTATAATAAAAAAATATTGATACAGGCAATTTTTGATTGTACCATATTTTATTGTCAATACTCATATCAGAACAAAATCAAGTATTTATCTGCCAATAAGGCGGCTTTTAATAAATATGAGGAGCTTTGTAGGAATACTGATTGTGAAATAAGGGATAATTATGTTTATTTTACGTATATATTAATACCCGACTTACAACCAAACACAAATTGGCTGTAGGTCGGGTTAAACAGTTTATTATTGTAAGTACAACAAAAGAATATACTCAGCTGTTATGAGTTTTTGCTTACATCATCGGAATTGTTGTTGTTTGATTTTGCGGGCTTGACATCCGCAGAGAAGAGCAGTCTGAGAGCTTCGGGACTTGCATAACCATCTGTGCTGAGTCCGTTGTTTTTTTGGAATGCTTTGAATGCTTTGGCTGTCTGCTCGCCGAAATAATCTGTTATTCCTTCCTTGAAATCACCATAGCCGAGATCCTTGAGACGTTTCTGGATTTTCTTGATATCGTTGTCCTTGTCCCCTTGACCGAATGCCATATCATCGGTAATCTCGAGGGAATTATCAGCCGTTATCTTAGAACTTTCCTTATCAGAATTTTCCTGCTTTGAATTTTCCTGCTTTGGGTTGCCGGATTCAGGGGTATTGGAGGATTGTTCATTTTTTTGTTCTCCTGATTCCTCGGCTGATTGCTCCTTATTGTCTATCTCAGGATATATTGTTTCAATGATATAGGAAAGCACATCTGTCATTGAATCGCCCTGTCTTAGAAATTCGTTTCTGTCTATTTCATAAACCTGCCCATTCTTAACGGCACTGACAGAGGAAAACTTTTTATCCGACATTATTTTGTCTTTCACACCCACAGGGCAGAAAATATATTCCGGATTATCTCTGTTTACGGCATTGAGTACGTCAACCCTTGACCTACACCCTCCGCATATATTTACTACATTTGCATATTCAAATAACTTTCCGCCGAAGGTATTGTCAGTAACTGCATCGCAATCGGTATTGTACAGGTAGCAAGCCTTTTTTGCAATATCGACTTCGGGTACTATCCTTTGCAGGTCGCCTAATGTGACAAGCAGTGAGGAAGCCATTTTATCACCCTTTTCTCTGCCTGTCTTATTTCCCTCCATAATTGAGGAAAGACTCTCATAAAGAACTGTTAAGTCGTTACTGTTCTGAGCGGTTGCCATGTTCATAAATTTAATGTTATCATTGTTAATTCTGTCCTTGAAGCCGTCCGCCACTGTTTCGTCCATAAAAACAACGTCCGGATCAAGTTTTTCTATTTTGGAGGCATCGGGACTCGTTTTTGAACCGACCGAGGGTACATTTACAAGCTCATCCTGAGTACACTCATCGCTTCTCGCAGTTATAAGGTTTGAATATCCGCACGAAACGAGAATATCCGCAACTGAATCACTAAGACATACTACTGAGTCCGGACGTGAATTGAAAGTATATCCGGCAATCTTCACGGGATATTCATTATCACCTGAACCAAAGCAGGCAGTTGTTGTCACAAGTAACGCTGCCGCTGAGAGTAATGTAAAAAGCTTTTTCATTTTCATTATCTCCTTTTTTGTTTTCTGCCAATGTCTGTAAGTCCTGCACGAACAGTGGCAATAAATTGTCTTGCGCACCTTGGGGAGCGTCCTCCACGCTCAAGTGCAAATCTTTCCGCTGCAACTTCAAGTTGAGCCTTATCGACATTAATTCCGTATTCATCTGCAAGACCTGTAACTATCTCAAGATAAACTGCCTTATCCGGTTTCATGAAATTAACGGATAAGCCGAATCTGTCTGAAAGTGACAGCGACTCCTGTATAGAATCATTCCTGTGCAGGTCATCCCCGTCCCTGTCGGAAAAGTTTTCTTTGATAAGATGTCTTCTGTTTGATGTTGCGTATATAAGCGTATTATCGGGTCTTGCTGCAAGTCCGCCCTCGAGAACTGCCTTGAGCTGAGCATAGCTTTTATCCTCATTACTGAAAGAAAGGTCATCAATAAAAATTATGAATTTCAGCGGTATTGATGCGATTTTATCAACAAGCAGCGGAAATTCTCCGAGTCTGTCCTTTGGCATTTCCACAATGCGGAGTCCGTCATGGCAATATTTATTAAGGATAGCCTTGACTGTCGAGGATTTTCCTGTTCCTCTGTCGCCATATAGAAGACAGTTATTACACTTAGTGCCTTTGAGGAAAGCGACTGTATTATCCTCAACTATACCTCTTTGAAGCTCATAGCCCTTAAGCTCCTCCATTCTTATGGTATCCGGAAAGGCAACCGGTTCAATACTTTCGTTTCTCCATATAAATGCACGGAAACGTGCAAACATACCACAGCCGTTTACTCTGTGGTAGTCGGCAATAAGCTTAAGGGAATTTTCCTCATCAGCAAATTGAATTATAGGTTTTCCGGTTTCCCAGCGTGGCAGTACAGCTGCTACACTGCCGAGATCCTCGTCTGAAAGGTAGTCAGAAATTATATCCTCCGCCGTTATTTTGCTTATCTTATTTATTGCACGGATATCTCTTTTTGCAGCATCAAGCACATTACTTTTCAACTCGTCAACATTTCCGGCAGCAGCCGCTTCCGAAAAAGCGTTTTCGTCAAAAAGGGCTGCCTCTGTCAGACATTCAGCCAAGGAATCCGCATATCCCCGTTCATAAAGCAGACCTGCAAAATCCCCCCAAGCTCTGAGAAGGTCATGAACAGGCTTTTTTTCCGAGCATAAAAGTCTGTATAAAGCAGCAGGTACAGTTCGGTTCATAATTCCCCTGTAAACGGAGAGTGAAGACATAAGCATGGCCGCTTCTTTTGTTTTATTCATATAAATTCATCGTCCCATACATAAAAATAGTATCATACTATATTCTACAATTTTTTTGTCGTGCAGTCAATTTATCTTATTGTTGAAAATGTAAGGACTCAAGCAAAAAAAATTAGTTAATTTTGCTTGAGCCGGTAAAGTTAAATATTTGCAAAAGCCGAGGCGGATTTACAATTATTTCCTATATATTCCGTTAATGCGTTATATTCTTCAAAATTATTTGTATTCCTAAAATAATTTTCTGCCGTTTTCACCGCATTTTCATAATCTCCCTTGAGTATATATGCACAAATAATGTAAATCGCAAATTTATGTGGGTACATTAACAGGTTATTCTCCCAGCATAAAATAAAATCATTCGCTGTTCTAAGCTTATCAAGCATTGGCAGAGCATTTTGCACCACAACAGTTCTCACACGCTCAGCCTCCGCCAAACAGTCGGCAGATGTCATGGTTGCGAGTCCTCTCTTTTTTCTTTCGGTTGTGTCAATAGGTATAAAATATGTTGCATTTCGGATTGAACCATCTAAATAGTTTTTTGAAATACATTTTTTAAAAATAATTTCAGCCATTTCATTTATCTTTTTTATATAAACGTTGATTCTCGGATAAATTCTTAGGTATACAATTTCCCTGTCTTTAGTTGAGATTTGTGGTATGAATTCAATTTGCTGTACCGCTTCATCTTCTGTTCTTGTATATACAAAGGAATTGTCTGCAATCACGGGCTTAAATCCCATCATAGCGGGAGTGATGATACTCTCAAACAAATCTTTAACAATGTTGCTGACTTTCACATTAATTCCTCCTGTCGAGCTTTATTATAACACTATTTTATATGATATTCAATATTATTTCAATAATAATCACAAAACATTATTAAGAAAATTCTGTAATTTAAACCTGTTATCTGTTATAATATCTATAACGGGGGTTATACAGGCTAACCTCCGAATATTCACAAGGGGCTGAAAAAATGTCAAAAAATGTACTCATTACGGCAGGAGGAACAATTGAAGCTATTGACCGTGTGCGAAGTATAACAAACACCGGAACAGGAAAGCTCGGAAGTCTTATTGCCGACAGTCTTGCAGGTAATGAAGAAGTAGAAAAAATTTTTTATGTTCATGCTGAAAATTCATATATTCCGGAGACCGACAAAGCGATATCTGTTACTGTCGG
>CANRAN010000111.1 GCA_947628595.1 uncultured Clostridia bacterium
GAATCTGCCACTACCACACGATAAAACGGTGTTTTCTTTGCGCCCATACGGCGAAGTCTGATCTTTACTGCCATTTTTCTTAACCTCCAGAATTTATAACGGTATATTACCGCTTAATTTTTATATTTCACCGACCCTATGTCGGAGAAAGACTATTATTTTTTCGGCGGTCTGCCCATTCCCGGAATTCCCCCGAAAGGCATACCTCCAAGTCCCGGCAATCTTTTTCTTTTGCCGTCCTTGCCTCGTGAATTCATTGATTTCATAAACTTACGCATCTGCTCATACTGCTTCATAAGACGGTTTACGTCCTCAACCTTCATTCCGCTTCCAGCGGCAATTCTTCGTTTGCGTGACGGATTTATAATCGACGGATCCTCTCTTTCCTTCTCTGTCATCGAGGAAATTATTGCCGCTATCCTGTCAAGCTGCCTGTCATCAAAATCCATTTCCTTTACCTGGCTTCCTATGCCCGGTATCTTTGAAAGGATATTTTTAACGCTGCCCATTTTTTTGATCTGGGAAAGCTGCTCATAGAGATCATTCATATCAAATTTATTTTGCTGGAATTTTTTTGCCATTTCCTCGGCTTTTTTCTGGTCAAGACGATTCTCCGCATCCTCAATAAGAGTAAGCACATCCCCCATTCCGAGTATTCTCGATGCCATTCTATCCGGGTGGAAAACCTCAAGATCATCAAGCTTTTCACCTATACCGGCAAACTTAATAGGCTTTCCCGTCACCGCCTTTACCGAAAGTGCGGCACCGCCCCTTGTGTCACCGTCAAGCTTTGTAAGAATAACTCCGGTTATGTCAAGAAGCTCATCAAAGGATTTAGCCACATTAACGGCGTCCTGACCTGTCATTGAATCGACAACAAGAAGTATCTCATCGGGATTAACCTCTGCTTTTATCTCCTTAAGCTCATTCATAAGCTTTTCATCAATATGCAGACGTCCGGCAGTATCAAGTATAACTATATCATTTCCGTAGTCCTTTGCCTGTGCAACAGCCTTTTTAGCTATTTCAACCGGATTCCCCTGTCCCATTTCAAACACGGGTGTTCCTGCCTGTGCCCCGACAACCTTAAGCTGTTCAATAGCCGCCGGACGATATACGTCACAGGCTGCGAGCAGCGGTCTGTGTCCCTGTTTCTTGTACATCTTTGCAAGCTTTGCACTGTGTGTCGTTTTACCTGAGCCCTGAAGACCGCACATCATAATTATTGTCGGCGGCTTAGAGGCAAACTTTATCTTTGTTTCCTCTGAGCCCATAAGCTCTGTAAGCTCCTCATCAACAATTTTTATAACCATTTGTCCGGGAGTCAGGCTTTCCATAACGTCAGCGCCTACTGCCCTTTCCGTAACCTTAGCCGTAAAGTTTTTTGCAACCTTATAGTTTACATCCGCTTCCAAAAGTGCCATTCGCACTTCTTTCATTGCACTCTTTACATCATCCTGTGTAAGCTTTCCCTTACTGCGAAGCTTTCTGAACGCAGCACCCAGCTTTTCCGAAAGTCCTTCAAATGCCAACTATCTCACCTCTTATCATTCGTTCAGCTTATCAAGCCTGTCAAGCTCTGCTAAAATAGTCTTGATACTTTCATTTATCTCATCCGAGCGATATACACGCATATTTTTCCGATCTATAACATCCACAGCCGTTCGGACAGACAGAAGTCTTTGTCTTATCTCCGAAAATTTTTCCGCAAGCTTCAGCTTATCCTCCATTTCGAGGAGTATCGCCTCCGCCCTTTTTATATTATCCCTGACACCCTGTCGTGAAATACCAAGGTTTGCAGCGATTTCTCCGAGGGATAAATCGTCATTATAGTAAAATTCGAGAGAATCCTTTTGCTTTTCGGTGAGCAAATCGCCGTAGAAATCAAGCAGAAGTGCCACTCTCATATCCTTAGCCATTTTCAATGCCCCCCGAAATACCTTTCTGTAAAGTCCTGCACTTTACACCTACCGGACTATTATACTACATTACCAATATTTTGTCAATACCTTATTTACGCATAATTTTTTATCGGAATTTTATAAAAAGTCGGAAGATACGACAAACCTACGCTATTGAAATTTTAAACAATTCAATATATAATATCAAAAGAAAAGACCGCATTTTACAGCTAAATAATTTTTTACATATCTTCGGATTTGTATATCAAGGGGGATGTTTATTATAAACAGAATTTTTTCGGGAATAATAGATTACTTCAAACGCACAGATAAGCTTCTATGGCTTATAACCCTTACGGCAAGTATCTACGGCTGTGTTCTTATAGCAAGTCAACAGCGAAGCGGTGATGTCAATTTTCTCCGTTCTCAGCTCATGGCTGTCGGTATCGGATATACAGCGGCAATTATCGTATCTCTTATAGATTATAATTTCATAGCAAAATGCTGGTGGCTTATCGGAGGTGTGGCACTTGCCCTTACTATTGCAGTGTTCTTTATCGGAATACAAATAGCAGGTACAGACGATGTAGGCTGGATTCTTTTGCCCGGAGGATTGACCTTTCAGCCGTCTGAACTCACGAAAATATGCTTTATTGTCACCTTTTCAAAGCACCTATCCTACCTTGCGGAAAAAGATAAACTTCATAGCTTTATCGGAGTAATTACATTGCTGATTCATGCGGGAATACCGATAGGTCTTATACATATGCAGGGTGATGACGGTGCGGCACTTGTATTTGCATTCATGTTCTTTATAATGGCATTTGCCGCAGGAGTACAGCTAAGATATTTTATCGCACTTTTTATAGCCGTAATTGCTGCGGCTCCGTTGGTATGGACACGTATTATGAATTCAGACCAGCAAAGCAGACTTTTACTTCTGTTTTCAAATGACGACGAAATGATGCAGACATACGGCTGGCAGCAATATCAGGGTAAGGTATCTATCGCAACAGGAGGAGTTTTCGGAAAGGGACTTTTTGAGGGTCCTCGTGTTGAAAAAAATATGGTTCCGTATCAGGAAAATGATTTCATCTTCACGGTTGCCGGCGAGGAGCTTGGATTTATAGGCTGTATTGCAATACTGCTTATTTTTGTGCTTATGATTTTCAAAACACTCAGAACCTCAAAAGAAGCCTGCAATCTCCTCGGAAAAAACATATGTATAGGCTTTTTCGCACTGATAATAACACAAACTACAATAAATTTAGGAATGGTACTCGGACTTTTGCCCGTTGTCGGCATCACGCTTCCGTTTTTCAGCTCCGGAGGATCATCTGCCGCCTGTCTGTATCTTGGTGTAGGTCTTGTTCAGAGTGTATATATGCACCCGACCGACGGAAGTGAAAAGCCCATCAAGGTCGAGGTATCAAAAACTATTCGGGGAAGTATTTTTGCACCGTAATCTCCACATATTTAAAACTGTCGCATATGGTCAATGTTTCCTATGCGACAGTTTTTATTTTCTCATATCAAAAACCTGAAATTCCAATTCTGATATATGTGTGTTCATAGGACAATTCAGCCATCTTAGTACAGCACTTCACAATTACTTTTTTCAAAACATAACTATTTATACTCCTAAATATTGATCAAAACTATATTGTCGGATAATCATGCCAAATATTTCAATATAGGGAATAACATTGTTATATATCCAACGCTCTATGTACAGAGGTTTAACAACAAAAAGTCTTTCATTGTTCAATGATGAATAAGCATCATATGAGCCTTTGAAACATTCCTGAAAAATATTACAAAAAAGAGCATTTTTCATGGGGGTGTCCTATATGGGTGCATTTACCTCCTATATATACATATTCCCTTTCCTAAATTTCGATTTACGCAATCACCTTGTATCTGTAATTATACAACATAATCCTAAAAATCAATCACCAATGACTCATCTTAATGTTTCAATCAAGCGGTTTTATCCCCAATAATCCGATAAAATGAGCATTCACATATGAATTATAAAATTTAATATGGGAAAAACACTTGACAATACGGGACGAAAATAGGATAATTATTGTATGTAAATTTTGGAGGTTTGAATTTATGAATGCAGTAATAACTGTCCTTGGAAAGGACAATGTCGGAATACTTGCGGCAGTGTCCGGAGAATGTGCAAAGGTAGGGGTAAATATTATTGAGGTAACACAATCGGTACTTCAGGGAATGTTTGCTATGATAATGTTTGTTGATATCAGCAAGAGCACGATACCGTTTTCTGAGCTTGCAGATATTCTTACTGAAAAGGGCGAGGAAAAGAAAGTGAAAATTCATGTGATGCATGAGGATATATTCAATGCCATGCATAAAATTTGAGTATTGCCCAAAGGAAAGGAATTAATTAAATGATAAATTCACATGATATACTTGAAACTATCAATATGATAGACAATGAAAATCTTGATGTCAGAACCATTACCATGGGTATCTCACTTCTTGACTGTATTGACGAGAATATAGACAAGGCTTGTGCTAAGGTTTATGACAAGATATGCAGATATGCAAAGGATCTTGTGAAAACGGGAGAGGACATAAGCAAGGATTACGGAATACCGATTATTCACAAAAGAATAGCTGTAACGCCGATAGCCATGCTTGCGGCAGCCTGCCCGACGAAAAATCCTGTTAAATTTGCGGAAACTCTCGACAGGGCAGCCTCGGAGGTGGGAGTGAATTTTGTCGGTGGTTACAGCACACTTGTTCACAAGGGTTTTGCACCGGGTGATTACTCCCTGATAGAGAGCATTCCCGAGGCTCTTTCGATGACAGAA
>CANRAN010000112.1 GCA_947628595.1 uncultured Clostridia bacterium
AGGGAACTA
Organism: uncultured Clostridia bacterium; assembly: GCA_947628595.1. Lineage (GTDB taxonomy): Bacteria > Bacillota > Clostridia > Oscillospirales > Acutalibacteraceae > UBA1213. The sequence goes on from CANRAN010000112.1 coordinate 10, forward strand.
CAACTCGGTCTTGACTGCTTTTTAAAAATGCGTTATTATACCATACCAAGAACAAAAAGGGAACTACAACTATTCCTGTTGCCAATGGTTATAAAAGAGGATTATACCATACCAAGAACAAAAAGGGAACTACAACATAAAATTTTTATATTATTCCTCATCGAATATTATACCATACCAAGAACAAAAAGGGAACTACAACAAGACGGTTTGAAGCCTGTAAGGGTCTGAAATTATACCATACCAAGAACAAAAAGGGAACTACAACCGAAAACTGTTGATTGTGTTCTATCATCTAATTATACCATACCAAGAACAAAAAGGGAACTACAACCGGAACACATAGGGGGGTGTCGTAGTCCCCATTATACCATACCAAGAACAAAAAGGGAACTACAACAGTATTATAACACGAAACGCACAACAAGTCATTATACCATACCAAGAACAAAAAGGGAACTACAACTGATACTCAAGAGTTGATAGATCCGCCTACATTATACCATACCAAGAACAAAAAGGGAACTACAACACGTAAATCAAAGGATATTGTCCCTGATTGATTATACCATACCAAGAACAAAAAGGGAACTACAACATTAAATTTTGAAAGAGCAAAAACAACTTTATTATACCATACCAAGAACAAAAAGGGAACTACAACTATCGACTTAATCCTTGACTTGCCATCATCATTATACCATACCAAGAACAAAAAGGGAACTACAACATTTATTGAATCGTCAATCGGTCGAAAGTAATTATACCATACCAAGAACAAAAAGGGAACTACAAATAAAATATAGGATCTTTTAGTCTAAAACACTTCAAAAATGCGTATTTTGAAGTGTTACCGTTCCGTTCGTTAAAATATACAAATTTAAGATGAAAATTTGTACATAAAATAAACAATAAATATCTGAAAAATGCTGTAATTTATCGAATTTTGTAATAAAATAAATACAGATGTAAATTATAAGGGTGGCAGGGTTATGAAAAAAAGGTATTTAACGCAAAAGATACAATCAATAATTCTGACTGCTCTGATGTTGTTCAGCTGTTTTCTTACAAATGATTACGTAAGTGGTACGGAAACAGATGAGTCTGTGAAATTCTTTTCTGATAACAGGGGAAACTTCTGGTTTACGAATGAGGGAAATTTATTGTACAAAATGGACGGCAACGGAAAAACATTATTGGCTTATAGCGGTGATAAACAGGTTGATAATATGTATTCGACAGAAAGCTGCACATATGTTGTATCAAACACCGAACACAATAATGCATACATAGCAAAAATCCGCGGAGGAGCCCAGAAAGGTGTATTTTTAGACGATATAAATGTAAAGAATAATTGCTTTGTCGCAGATGATATGGAGATGATGTATGCGGTTGATAAGAATAATCCGAATTATCTGATTGTTTTCGGTTATGATGGCTATGAAATAAAAAGGTATAATGCCTTGGGAAATATAACAGGGATTTTTCTTGACAAAAATACAAATGATATATTTGCTGTGAGTAGGAGCGGATTGTTTAATGTCACAGCAAATTTCAGTAAAATCGGTGCGGTTGTACCCCAAGGGGATTTTATCATAAACGGAAGGCTGTGCACGGATTCCGAGGGAAATGCCTATAAATTTGATCCGTTAAACGGATTCAGTAAGGTACTGGAATCCGATTATGAACTGCTTTGTCCGACAGCCGATGATCTCTACGGAGTCAAGGGAAAAACTGTTTACAGGCTTGATACAAACGGAGGAGAAACCGCATATATTAACCTTAGTGTGAAACCCGAAAGATTATTGTCAAGTAAGAATAGTTTGGCATATACCTTTGAAAACAGGATAACATTAATACATCTATCGGATATGACGGAAATACCGAAAAAGTCCGATGATTTAAGTGTACCAAAGGAAGAAAAATCGATCGTATCGCAGGCTGTAAGTACAGATTGTGATACGAATGAGGCGAATTATGAAATTGGTAGTGAGATCCTTGAAATATCGGAAGAGTACATATTTCTTGACCACCCGATGACGCTTGCAGAGCTTAAAAGGTCTATAAGCTATAATGACAATGAGCTTACCGTAAAAAATTACAACGGTAAAACCGTTACGGGTGGGAATGTCGGCACAAATTGGATTCTTACGTTTTCGGGTGCCGAGGAAAGAATATTTTATACTGTTTTGCCGGGTGACACAACGGGAGAGGGAAGTATAAACAGTCGTGATGTTAAAAGCTTATCCGAATATCTGCTTGACAAGGGCGAGCTTTTACCTGCTTTTCTTTTTGCTGCGGACATTAATGAGGATAGTGTGATTGATTTGTTGGATTTATATAAAATTTATCAAATGTATTAAAGATCCATTGAGGTGTCGGCGTTATTAATATACACACTGTTTGACGTTTTATTATTGTTGGCAGTTTTTGTAAATATTTGTTTTAACAAAATGAATTTAATGCGAAAAACTCTTTAGGCTATTTGTGAATGGTTAAGGTTTTTCGCTTTTTTATACTTAGTGTCATTCCCTAAAGCTTTGCATATTGTGAAATATATAGTTAGGAGGGAAAGGCATTATGAAAAGATGTGTACCGTTAGAGCCGGCTGCCAATGAGGTATGCGACAAAAGCTCCGTATCTCCGCTGATATTTGAACTTCCACCTCAAGAGGGCAGAAAAATACTTGAGGATGCTCAGAATACAGAGGTATATAAATATTCTGCCAATATATCCTGTACAGATATTGACACAGGTGCAACAGGAATTATACCTGTATATTTTGTTTCACCTGCCGGCAGGAGTGCGGAAAAAATAATATTCTATATCCATGGCGGAGGTTGGGTGTTCGGCAGTTTTCATACACATGAAAAGTTAGTCAGGGAATTGGCGGCAAGAACCAATGCTCTGGTGGTATTTCCTGAATATTCACTTTCTCCCGAGGCAAAATACCCTGTTGCATTGGAGCAATGCTATTTTGTTCTTTCACATATTAAGGAAATTACAAGCAGGTACTTTAGGGGAAATAATGACAAAGAGATTATAGTTGCAGGCGACAGTGTCGGAGGAAACATGGCAATCGCAATGACACTGATGTCAAACAGTTCTTGTGGGACTGATTTCAGTAAGCTTTTATTATACTATCCTGTTACAAATGCATATTTTGATACACCGAGTTACGATGAATTTGCGGTTAATTACTATCTGTACAGGGAGGGTATGAAGTGGTTCTGGCAACAGTATTTAAGAAGTCCAAAGGATAAATGTGAGATTACCGCTTCACCGCTCAGAGCGAGTCTGAAATGTCTCAGCTGTTTTCCAAAGACCATGATTATAAACGGTCAGGCTGATGTTTTGTGCAGCGAAGGAGGAGCTTTTGCCGATAAGCTGCGGTATGCCGGTGTAGATGTTACGTCAATGCGTATTAGTGGTATTATACATGATTTTGTTATGCTTAATTCTCTTGACAGCACGTCTGCCTGCCGTATTGCTATGGACGCTTCAACAGCATGGCTGAACAGATAAAAATTTAATATATCCCTCCGCCCGAAAGTGGAGGGCATACATATGCCTGTAATCGGATTTTTGGTTATAGGTATTTTTTTCTGAAAACTTTACAAAAATCAGATTTGGTATTTGTTACAAATAACGTGCAACATAATATTGAAAATATTTACATAATATGATATAATTAACATATAAACAAAATACTTAATTTGTGTAACACATCGGTAACGCAAATAAAAAATTAAACAGGGGCGGTGACATATGAAATTTATATTGCTATCATTCAAGAATATCGCAAAGTTTATGAAAAATCATCCTGTTATGTTCGTTTTCCTTATATGTGTTCAAATTGTTTGTATGGTGGTGATATTTATAACCTGTGGTATGGCGTATAATATGAATTATGTTGAGGAAGAAGACAATTATAAAACCGGTGAAAAGAAGTTTGCTTTTATCTTTTTGGATAATATTGATCAAAATCAAGTAACTACAGCTATAGATTTGGAAACCGGTGAAAGGTTGATATATGATAAAGATGGAAATTTAACCGATAAGGTTGAGTACCCGGGGGTTATCACGGTTGGAGAAATGCGTGGATTACTGGATGAATTTATGGACAGAATCAGTGAATATAAGATTAAGCTGGGAGAATTTTTTGTTTACCCGGGAAAAGTTGTTACTAAAGAAGATTATGCTTTAGAATTTTTGACATACATTCCGGACATAGATTATGAGGAAGGGACGGCGGCTGATGAAGTTTTGCAATATGTATCATCCGATGAAAAAGTTCTTTTCGGAGGTGTGGATTTGGAAAATGGTCCCTCTAGGTGGTTCCCTTTCGTTCCCGGACAGGAATATGAATTCTACGGCAAAAAATATAAATGTATGGGTGATTACGGGTGGAAATTTATACCCTTTAAAGCCATGCCGGATGAATTTGCAATTTATAATATGAATTTATATTTTGAAAAATACTTATACGAGGATGATATAGAAAAAATCAATCAGGCGGCAAGTGATGTTTTCGGGTTAAAGATTAAGCACAAAGTAATACCCGAACCGTATGACCCGGTGGAGTTTCAGTTTACGCAGATGCTTTTTATAATTTCCATACTTATGATAATAATAGTTCTTTTGGCTATTGCGAAATTCTACAACTTTATATTGGGCGAAAGAACCTCTACGCTTGGAGTTTTGCGGCTGTGCGGCTGTACAAGAACAAA
>CANRAN010000113.1 GCA_947628595.1 uncultured Clostridia bacterium
AAGAAAATCCACTTTTCCGTTTCTTTTTTTCTTTTCCAAGCTACATCATCTCTTTTATTTGTATCCGTTTCACCTATTATCTCACATTACCTTGAAAAAGAATGTAAAGTATGATACAATTTGAGATACTCAATAAAATTTCGTGAAATGTAATATTTAAGAAAGGAGCATATCAATGCCAAAGGAAAATCCGACAATGTACCTCCAAAAGGGTAAAATATCACAGGCAAATGAGCTTACCGATATATTGGAATCCATGCCAATGTCGAGAATATACGATACAGGAAAAATAATCTATTCTCAGGGCGACTCTCCCGATTATTTCTACTATCTTAAAAAGGGTCGTGTAAAAATATTCATAACCTCTGAAAACGGATTGGAAAAAACCTTTTCAGTTATAACGGAGGGTGCGGTATTTGGTGAGGCTTCATTTTTTGACGGACGGGAAAGAATGTCCTCCGCAAAAGCCGTGACACGCTCGGAGCTTATTCTTATCAGCAAAAATATGCTTACCGACATTATACGCCGCAGACCTCAGACTGCTCTTGAGCTTCTAAGGCTTCAATCAAATACAATAAGGCTGCTTTCCTCACAGGTTGATTCAATAGCCTTTCTCAATGCAAAAAGTCGGCTTTGCGGTTTTTTGCTTGAATGTGCCGAGCAAAGCGGAAGTAATATAATAACCGCAACACATGAGGAAATAGGAAGTATCATCGGTGCAACAAGGGTAACCGTAAGCAAGCTTATAAATGAGCTTGCGAAAAGCGGTGCAATAAAAACAGGCTACAGAAAAATTCAAATTCTCAACACAGACACTCTCAAAGGTTATCTCTGACAAAACAAAACGAACGGAATCCGGGACAATCCCACGGACTACGTTCGATTTTGAGCTAATATAATATCAAGTGGCTTTCAGCCCGGTTTTCACCTCAAATTCCTCAACTGTCAGATTTGCCTCCTCAGCAGCCTGAGCAACTGTCAGAATGCCTTTTTTAACCAGAGCGACAAGTGTTTTCATAACTCCTTTTACTTCACCTCTTGCTTCACCTCTTGCCTCTCCTCTTGCTTCTCCTCTTGCCTCACCTCTTGCTTCTCCTATTGCCTCGCTCTTCGCCGCTAAGGCTACATCATATCGTTCACGAAGAGCCTGTTCATCAAATAAATCGGATAACATAGTATATACCTCCTTCTTATGTGTATTAAGAAAATCGACAAGATAGCCCTTTTCCAGACAGATTCTTATAGTTTCCCTGATACACTCTAATGTGTTGCTGTAAATTTTTCTCTGCTCATCATATATCTTGCTAAAGTTGATATACTGTCCGTAAATTGTTTCCGCATTCGTCTTTTTTAGAACCCTCACCCTGATATCAAGAGGTGCGGTACCTGCAAAATATGTTTGATTCAACGATACCTCATCCAGTACATTTTTCTCCCCCGTATAGACAACATAAAATTCAGGCTTCGGAAGATAAACCCTCCCGCATATATGCTCGCTTTGCTTAGTTTCCTTCAAATAACGCCGATATGTTTCTGTGATATAGAAAAGCATACGCAGAGAAATATTTTCCGTCCATTTGCTTTGTGCCTCAACCAAAAGGATATATTTTGATTTTTCCCCGTCTTTTACAATAAAGCCCAAATCATTGTATATATCATTAACAAGCACGGTTTCAAGTGTTTCAATCTGAATATCATCCACTGTTACATTAACATCCTCGGGGTGAAGCTCTTTGTAAAGTTCAAGAATATTTTTCGGATCTCTGAAAAGACATGAAAATACGCTGTCTTTGGTTTTATATTTTGTTGTGCGGTCATCTTTTAATTCATCAACCACCGGTATCACCCTTCCTTTAGTTATATTATATAATTTTCGCTGTATTATGTCAATTACTTTTCATTACTTCGAGAATATGATATACATATAAAAACGGCAAATCCCCCGACATATGCCGAGGGATTAACCGCTTTTTAGGAGGAATGTATATGAAGATTAAAACTTATAAACATATTTTTCAGCTTTCATCAAAAAAGAAAAGCTCTTCAAATTTTTTATCAAGTGCTATGCACAGGAGCATAGCTAATTTTGCACTCGGGCAAAACTGATTATTTTCTATTGAACTGATAGTCTGTCTGGAAACACCGACTGTTTCGGCAAGCTCACCTTGTGATATTCGTTTTTCCGCACGAGCCACGCGCAGTCTGTTCTGAAAAATTATATCATTCATATCCTCACACCATAAAGAACAGAATTATACAGACAACCGCTGCAATTCCTGTTACTGCTCCCGCCATAAGATATCGCAGTTTTTTCAGATTCTTAAACTGATACATAAAGGTCGTGCATAAATATGCCGTTATCATAGCAACATAATCATAAAACGGCTCACGGTTCAGAGCCTTATACACACTAAATATAAGACACAGGATACCAACAACAACAGCACCTATACCAAATGAAAAATTATATATGCGTTGTTCTCTTTCATCAAGACCGTTACGATTCTTCTCTTTATTTTTTTCAAGAATTTCATTTTTATCCATAACAGTATCTCCGCTTATATATCCCATGGTTATATAATAGCATATACGTTTTCAGATGTCAAGTATTCTTGTCAAATTTTCTTCTAAACTTGTCAAAAGTTTTTAGTGCTTTCCATGCTTCTTCATAATGATATCTATTGCACAATGATTGTTCCTGATGTTTATGGATTTCCCGTCATTCCTGTGCTCACCATCGACCGCCCAGTCGAGCGACTCCTCCGAAGTTATGACTATCTCGGATGCATGAAAGAAAATTATATTATCATGCTTATAAGATTTATTGAACATAGACAGCACCGTCCCCAATGCATTCATAATATTTTTCGGTCGTTTTATGAGCAGAACCTCAAATTTACCGTCAGCAAAATCAACATCATCATTATCAAACTTAAAAACTCCTGCAACCGAGGTGGAATTTGTAACCGCACCGAAAATATAATCCCCTTCGCAGCTTCTGTCATCGGTTATTATTTTTACATGGTGTGATTTTATCTTGTGCAGATATTTGACAGCACCGAACATATAGGCAAGTCTGCCAAATATATTCTTTGCCTTTTGGGGAGTCGCATAGGACACCTCCGTAAAGGCACCGAATGATGCTATATATACGAAATATTTATCATTAAAACTTCCTATATCAAACGGCGACAGCTCGCCTGCGGCGATAGTCTTTGCTGCCTTTACGGAATTTGTATTCAGCTTAAGGCTTCGTGCAAGGTCATTAGTTGTTCCCATCGGAATACATCCAAGCGGCTTTTTTATATCAGACTGCATAATTCCGGATATGGTTTCGCTTATAGTTCCGTCACCACCGCAGCAACCCACTATATCACACTCACCAATATGCTTTTTTACGATATAATCGGCATTATATTCGGGTGATGTAAAATAGGCCGCTATTTCCATATTCCCTTTATCAAATATATCTGCAATTTTTCCTGTTGAAAAATTCAGTTTACGCTTGCCCGAGTGTGGGTTTATTATCAGCATAAGCTTTATACGCCCATTTTCATCCTTATCCTTTTTCATAATTTCACCCCTCACATAAAAATCAGGCAGGTGCATATGTTAATCCTTACGTTTTCTATTACTCCCGGTTCCCTCATTGTCAGCACTATTCGTAGTTTTAATAACCCCCCTCTTGGTACTATTCTTATTGTTATTATTACTGCTACTGTTCGTCGTTTTGATAACATCCTTTGTAACATTATTAAAAATAAAGGAAAGATTTCTAACGATTACATATCGGATGTATGCAATAAGAGATATAATTGTCAACAACAGAAGGATACCGCATACAACCGCCTCCGTTATCATACCCCTTTGCATACCCTGAAGCTGGTCAAAGGCAATGCTGTTCGATGATATTTCGAATAATGATCTGGATATATCACCATACGAGCCTATAATTGTAAACAATCTGTATCCCTCATAAACTCCGCTGAGAAGTAAAACTATGGCTGTCAAAGGAAAAAACATTATAATTCCTCCTGCTGTAATTCCGAATATAAATCATTTTGGCAGATAGCCTATTTTCTTCATTGCCTTATCGAGTGTTCTCTGAGAGATTTTCAGTGCAAATTCCGCACCCTTACGGTACTGCTCCTCAAGATATGACTTATCCTTAATGTATTCCGCAAATCTTTCCTGTATCGGGCGTAGTTCCTCTATAACAGCCTCGCCTACTGCTGTCTTGAAATCCCCGTAGCCCTTGCCGTCAAACTCCGCCGAAATTTCATCGGAGGTTTTACCCGTAACGGCACTCATAATTCCGATAAGGTTATTAATTCCGTCCTTGCCCTCGCCGATGCACACCATTGAATCACTATCGGTCACAGCACGCTTGAATTTCTTCATGACGGTGTCCGGCTTATCAAGCACAGCCACCCATGCATTGACATTTTCATCGGACTTTGACATTTTCTTTGTCGGGTTTTGCAGCGACATAACCCTTGCCCCGACCGTGCTTATATACGGATCGGGTATTGTAAAGGTTTTTCCGTATATTCCGTTAAATCTTTCGGCTATATTTCTTGATAATTCAAGGTGTTGCCTTTGATCTGCACCGACAGGGACAAGATCAGCCTGATAAAGCAGAATATCCGCTGCCATAAGTGACGGATATGTGAATAATCCTGCATTGACATTATCAGCGTG
>CANRAN010000114.1 GCA_947628595.1 uncultured Clostridia bacterium
GCACCCACAAAGATATATGCAATTTTGGCAAACTCAGACGGCTGCACCGACAGCGGACCTATTATTATCCAGTTTTTTGCACCGTTCACGCTTTTTCCTATGACAAGTGTTGATGCAAGCAGCAGCAGGGTAAGGACGGATATTGCGATATGCCATTTCATTACTCGGTCGGGAATTTCAATGAACCAGAGCATAAACGAATATATAAACAATCCGAGTACCATTGCACCGAGCTGCATATATGCCTGCCTTGTATCATGTGAAGCCGCAAGGATTATACCTGTTCCGGAAAGCAACAGTGCAAGGGATTCAAGCTCAAAGTTAAGTCGCTTGAATGCCGCACGGGAAATGCCGAAATACAGCCATGCTGCACAAACAAATATTGCTCCGGGTATAATGGCGTTAGTATTTCCCATATTGATGGCAGCCTGAATTATGAGCAAAACGATGTACAGCGTTACAAACAACAGTATTATTCCTTGCGGGAAGCTTTTCCTTTCATGCTTTGGCTCTGCGACACCTGTATCTGATGCACGTCGCAGTACAAGTGAAGTCGTTCCGCAGGTTATGATATCTCCGACTGCAACCTGATGCCTTCCAACGGTTTTTTCACCATTTACATATACTCCCGATTTAGAGCCTGTATCCGTTATAAACCAGCCGTCATTACGTCTGAGCAAAACGGCATGATCTCTTGAAACCGTGGGGTCATAAAGCCTTATGTCTGAGCTTTTGCTTCTGCCTATGGAATTCTCCCAATACAAAACAGGAAAAGTTATGTTATCTTTTTCATTTTCCAGTACAATAAGAGCGTGCTCGTTTCTTCTGCCACCCCTCAGGGATGAAAAAGCCATGATTATTACAACCAGAGCAAGAAAAGGCTCTGCAAGTCTTATTGTAAAGGATGCAATTTCAGCAATATGTTCCAAATTATTCGCCCCCTGAACTTATCCTACATCATAATATAACATTTTTTTATGTAAATTTCCATATGAATTACAAAAATATGTATATTCGTTTTCCAATTTCGCACAGTTTTGCGTGCTATGTGTAATTTATATCATATTGTTTAAGCATTTTTATAGAAAATAGTCAAATGTGCGGTGGAATTTGTAACTAAGGTGATTGTAATACACTTAAGGCGACCGACAGTTAATTCAAATCAAAAAACAGTTTAATTGAGGGCGTCCGGATAAAAGATTTTTAAAGTTGTTATTGCCAATCGCAATAACCGGGATGTGTTGGTGACAGTAATAATATAAAGGAGCATGAAAGGTCGGTAATTGAGGATTCCGAAAATACGGATGCTGAGCAGTCGCAGTAAGAATTGCATGGGGTATTAATGACACAGTAATTCTATCATCGGGAATTAATGGAGTGTCGGAACGTAAAATTATGATATACAGGATATTGTATGTTGTGACACTTGTCATTTTTTTCGGATTTATGATAGGGGAAAAGCCAAAAAACAAACAACAAAATTTTATGTAGCTATTTACAAAAGTTAAAAATAAAGTATAATAATATTATAGATATCGGAAACAGAATTTGGCAGAAAAGGAGTCAGTTATGAAAAAAACCGTATTTATTATTACACAGACAATACTAACCATTATACTGGTTGCATCTATCGGAACAGCCGCTTTAGTTACCATGGATATAAGGACAGGCGGAAAGATTTTGCCACAAGAGTGGTTCAGTACACAGGAAAAGGCGGAAAATAAGGCTGATAAAAGTGAAGCCTCGGCTGTTGAAAACATCTCTGAGGGTTCAAAGGTTGAGCAGGTTTCTGAAAATAAACAACAGGAAAGTTCAGAGGAAATCTCAAAGCAGGAAAGCAGTAAGGAAGAATCATCGAAGGCTGAAGAAAGTAGTGAGGGAGAATCCTCAAAATCCGAGGAGAGCAGTAAGAGTGATGGCAGTGGTTTGAATCTTATACTTGAAGAACCGAAAGATTTGAAATCAAACCCGAAAGAGCTTACAAAGTTCATAAATGATTACGGATATGATTATGATGCACTCGGATTCAACAGACTTGTGGTTGTGGATGTGGGAAAGGACAGCACCGCAAAGGTGTATTGCTATCAAAAGTCCTCGAAAAATTATTGGTGGAATATTGTCGGTGACGGAAAGTCTATAACGGATAAGGGATATATAGGTGAAAAGGGAGCCGATTTTGATATCAAACCTGATTCAAAAAAATCCCCTCTCGGATTCTACGCCCTTGATGAGGCTTTTTATATAGGTGAAAAACCTGACAGTACATATAAGATGTTTGAGATAACCAATGATACATATTGGGTAGATGATACAAATTCCGCATTTTACAATCAGAAAGCGGAGGGAACTGATAATAAGGATTGGTCAAGTGCAAAACATATGATTGATGAAAAGAACAAATACAAATATGGAATTGTTATTGATTTTAATACAAGTTCGCCTGATAAAAAACTTGCAAATTCAATATTTATGCAGTGTGGAAATGCTGCAACAGACGGAAGTATAGCTGTACCTGAAAATGTTATGAAAGCGATTATCGAATGGCTCGACAGCGACAGCAACTCATACATATTCGTTTCACCATAACAATTAAGTGACAACACAAATATTTTCGTTTTACCATATTAATAATACAACTAATGAACCCGACCGTAAATTTGTCAGTTATATTCAAATGCGGTCGGGTAATATATTGCTATATATCAAAAAATTCAATCGGACGCTCAACTAAAATTCATCTATGATCGCATGAACGGACAACACCGGCACACCGCCGGATTTTGATAAATTTAAAAAATTCCATTTTTTACTATCCGATCCGGTTTGAAAATCGTCTGTATTATAAAGGGGATATTTTATGTTATGAATCCTCTAAAATGAACGGTTATTTTTACCTTGCAAATACATAAAATAACTGTTAAATACAAATTGATCTGAGGGGATTTTTGTGAAGAATATAAGGATTGATATTATAAATATAAGGCTCATAGTGCTGTTGATTATTTTTCTTAACCTGTGTGTGCTTTTTGCTCATTCATATGGTCAGGTATATACTTTAAAGGCGGAGGAGGCGGAAGTGGTATATGATACCGAAAAAAGCTCTGCCGGGGATGGCTCGTATGCAAGCCATACCGAAGAAATCTTTACAGAGAACGGTTCATATGCGGATCATACCGAAGCGGAAAAGGATGAGGATATCGGATTATATGCGAAGTTTTCGGGAGGTGTAAAACCGTATGAATACAAATACTATGAGAAACTTCGGGGCAATGATTGGAGAGCAATTTGTGAATATACGGATGAGGACAATATATCAGTAAAATTTCCGTCTGAATATGGAGTTGTAAGATACAGGATAGAAGCAAAGGATGCAAACGGAAAAATACTTTACAAAAACGTAAGTGTCATGGCAAAGACAACAGAGGAGTTTTCGGACAGTGGTACATATCTGAATTGCAGTTGGAGATATGTTGGAACATCGGTTATAGCATATGCAAGATTCAGAGGAGGCAAGACGCCGTATAAATACCAATATTACTATAAGTCGGGCAGCGGACAGTGGGTGGCATCAGGGGGAATCACCTATTCGGACTATAAAAAAATAGTTTTGCCGTCAGCAGGGGAATATATGATAAGAGTGGTTGCAGTAGATGCGGACGGAGCGGAAATAACAAAGGATATGAGTGTAAGCTGCGGTTATTATATGCCCGTGAGGAATATATGCCAGTACAGCGAGCCGTCACTGCCTACCGGGTGTGAGGTTACCGCACTTGCAAGCTGTCTTGGATATTATGGATTTAATGTAAGCAAGAATGTGCTTGCCGATAAATATCTCCCGAGGGGAAATATGTTTTATATTGAGGGTAAACTGTACGGTCCTGATCCTATGATGTTATTTGCCGGTTCTCCGGATTCGGTAAATTCCTTTGGCTGTTACGCAAAGTGTATTGAAACGACTGCGAACAAGTATTTCAAGAGTGTAAATTCTACCAAAAAAGCCAAAGATATAAGCGGATATGAGTTAAGCCAATTGCTGCCATACATTATGCAGGGAAAACCGGTTATTGTATGGGCAACGTCATATTTATATCAGACCGTGCTTACAAGCTCATGGCAGACCACGTACGGAAAAAATATAACATGGAAAGCAAACGAGCATTGCCTTGTACTTGCGGGTTATGATCCGAAAAGGAAAGTTGTTTATGTTGCAGATCCCATGATTAATACATCGGCACTTACGGAATACAGCTATGATCTGTTCAAGCAGAGATATGATGAGCAGGGAAAAAATGCTGTGATAATAGATTGATAATATCCTGACTGTAAAGAAAATACTGTCATACGGCACCGGATATGCCTGCATGACAGTATTTTTGTATTTGGTATTCAATTATCTTATTTTGCTTCCCGGAGCTATTCCGTCAACAAAAATAACCTTGATATTTTCGCCTTCATCGGCCGCAAGAATCATACCGTTGCTTTCAACTCCGCAGAGCACGACCGGTTTAAGATTTGACACTACTATAACATTTCGTCCGATAAGCTCATCAGGAGTATAGAATTTTGCTATTCCGCTTGCAACAATTCTATCATTTCCGGAACCGTCATCAAGAGTAAGCTTAAG
>CANRAN010000115.1 GCA_947628595.1 uncultured Clostridia bacterium
CTGATAAACGAATCGGGACTCAGCAAGCTGTCATGGGAAAACTATGTCATGGTGCTTATATCTTTTGCACTTATGTATTTGGCAATAAAGAAACAGTTTGAGCCTCTTTTGCTTTTGCCGATTGCATTCGGTATGTGTCTTGTAAATTTGTATCCCGCTATAATGGGTATGCCCGAAACTCAGATGCTGACCGAAGCACAGTTGATTGAAAAAGGTGTAGACCCCGCGTCATATACTACAACGATATTGAATGGACAAACCTACTATAACTACACACAAAACGGCGGTTTGTTCTACTACCTGTATCAAGGTGTCAAGCTCGGTATATACCCTCCGCTTATATTCCTCGGCATAGGCTGTATGACGGATTTCGGTCCGCTTATAGCTAATCCGAAGAGCTTTATTCTTGGTGCTGCGGCTCAGATAGGTATTTTCCTTACCTTTATTATAGCAACTGCCTTGGGAATTTTTACAGCTCAGGAGGCAGGCTCTATTGCAATCATAGGAGGTGCTGACGGTCCGACAGCGATTTACGTTACTACTGCACTTGCCCCGCAGCTTCTCGGTCCGATTGCGGTTGCGGCATATTCGTATATGGCACTTGTTCCTATAATTCAGCCGCCTATCATGAGGCTGCTGACAACAAAAAAGGAACGTTCGGTAGTTATGGGGCAGCTCAGACCTGTATCAAAGCTTGAAAGGGTTCTTTTCCCGATCATAGTTGTTGTTATTGTAGCAATACTCCTTCCGGATGCAGCTCCACTTGTGGGTATGCTTATGCTTGGAAACCTGTTCAGAGAGAGCGGTGTTGTTGAAAGAATATCTAAAACAGCCCAGAATGAGCTTATGAATATTATAACAATATTCCTTGGTGTTACGGTCGGTGCTACAGCTTCAGGCAAGGTATTCCTTTCATTGCAGACACTCGGAATAATACTGCTTGGCTTGTTTGCGTTCTGTCTTGCAACAGCTTGCGGCGTGCTTTTCGGAAAGGTTATGTACAAGGCAACAGGAGGAAAGGTTAATCCGCTTATAGGCTCCGCCGGTGTATCGGCAGTGCCTATGGCAGCACGTATTTCTCAAAAGGTAGGACAGGAGGAAAATCCCGGAAACTTCCTTCTTATGCACGCTATGGGACCGAACGTTGCCGGAGTTATAGGCTCGGCAGTTGCAGCCGGTGTACTTCTTAGTGTATTGTAAAGTATAAGGCTGTGTTGGCAGATATCAGAAATATAAAAGAGGTTATCAGATTATTATGCTAAGAATAATTGATGACCTCTTTGTTGTTTTTAACAAAAAAATCAAAATTTTACTTGCGGTTTATGTAAAAGTATGCTATAATAATAGGGCTGTGGTAAGCAGCGTGAGATTAATTATACTTTTTGAAATTGAAAGGAAAGGATATTATGTATTGGGTTAATGAATCAGTGTTCTATCATATATACCCGTTGGGTTTTGCAGGAGCACCGAGGGTAAATGACGGTAAAAAGGAGTATCGTCTTGATAAGGTTGTTGATTTTATTCCTCACCTTAAGGAAATGAATATCAATGCCATATATTTTGGACCATTGTTTATGTCAACAACACATGGATATGATACAAACGATTATTATAATATTGATAACCGCCTTGGAGATAATGAGAGTTTTGCTAAGATATGTGAAAAGCTCCATGAAAGCGGAATAAGAGTAGTTCTTGATGGTGTATTCAACCACGTTGGAAGAGGTTTCTGGGCATTTAAGGATATACAGGAGAAAAAGCAAAATTCACCGTATTGCTCATGGTTTCAGAGAATAGATTTCGGCGGAAACAGTCCGTGGGGAGATCCTTTCTGGTATGAGGGCTGGGAAGGCAATTATGACCTTGTAAAGCTTAACCTCAGAAATCCCGATGTTAAAAATCATATTTTTGAAGCTGTGAGTATGTGGATGGATAAATTCAAGATTGACGGTCTGCGTCTTGATGTTGCATACTGCATGGATCAGGATTTTCTGAGAGATCTCAAGCATTTCTGCAAAGCCAAGAATCCCGAATTCTGGCTTATGGGTGAGATTATACACGGAGATTATGCACGTCTTGCAAATCCTGACCTCCTCGATTCCTGCACAAACTATGAGTGCTATAAGGGAATTTATTCCTCACACAATGACCATAACTATTTTGAAATTGCACATTCTCTCAATCGTCAGTTTGCAAACGGAGGGATTTATCATAACATATACACCTATAATTTTGTTGATAATCACGATGTAAACCGTATAGCAAGTACAGTAAGGGAATTTGACAATGTAAAGAACTGCTATACCATGGAATATTTTATGCCGGGTGTTCCGTCCGTATATTACGGAAGTGAATGGGGTATCCGTGGCGAAAAAAATAATGTTGACTACGATTATCCTCTTCGCCCGTGTGTCAATGTTGAGGATATAGAGGACAACGAACTTTATCGTCATGTATGCAGGCTTGGTGCAATAAGGAGAAAGTATAAGGCACTCAAATACGGCAGCTTTGAGAATACTGTTATAAGAAATGAACAGTTGGTTTTCAAGCGTAAGTTTGAGGATGAAACAGTATATATTGCCGTAAACCTTTCCGGAAGTGACTTTAATCTTGACTTCAATACAGACGGCGGCTCAAAGCTTTATGATGTATATGACGGAAAAACCGCTTATGATGTAAACGGAAATCATGTAAACATACATATTCCGGCACACGGCACAAGAGTTCTTGTTCTCACTAACGGTGGGATTCCCGAATATCCGGAAGACATCACAGACAGCAAGCCCGTTGCTCAAGTTGCAAATGATGAGGCAGTAAAATCTGTTGAAGCTGAAAGAGTTAAGCCGCTTCCGGAGGTAGGCGCACCCGGAAAATATCGTCATTTCAAGGGTGGAGAGTATGAATTTATTTGTCTTGCGAAGGATAGCGAAACATCCGAAGAACTTGTAATATACAGAGAAATCGGTGGAGAGGGCAGAACGTGGGCAAGACCTGCTGCAATTTTCTATCAGTATGTTGATGTAGACGGAAAGTTAGTTCCGAGATTTGAAAAGATAGGCTAATCGGTGTAGCAATGCGGCGGTGTGCTGCCGCTGTCAATTTGCGTGTTCGTTGCTTTGCTTGCTCTCATTTATAATGAAAAGTATGTTCATGCGGTGTTAGTTTTCCTATTATTATTTTTATGTAAAAATTTTTTGTTACTTTTAAAAGGGCAGTCACACGGTTTTTTCAGAGTCCGTGTGACTGCCTTTTCTGCTATTATGACTGCTTAATAGGTTACTATATTAAATTGTAATTTGCATTGAAGCACCGTATTCAGAGCAGTGGAGCAATAAGCTTTAATACTGCTCCTGTTATTTTTGTTGAAACCTTTTCCTTCTTTATCGTTTCGAATGTAACTTTACTGCATTGCTCAAAAGTTTGCATGAAATCCTTTTTGATATCCTCAATACATTTAGTACCATGCATATATGCCGCACATTCAAAATGGTGATACAGACTTCTGTAATCAAGATTTATCGAGCCCACTACCGCTTTGTTATCATCACTCAGAAATGTTTTGGCATGAATAAAACCGGGTGTATATTCATATATTTTAACACCGTTTCTGATCAGCAGCTTGTAATGCTTTTTTGACAGCGCCCATATAGCTTTTTTGTCAGGTATTCCGGGGAGAATAAGTCTTACATCTACTCCACGCTGTGCAGTATAGCATAATGCGGTCGTAAGCTCATCATCAAGAACAAGGTATGGTGTCGTGATATAGACATATTTCTTTGCCGTATAAAGAATATCCATATATACACGCTCGGCAACCTTTTGGTCGGAAAGCGGAGAATCACAATATGGAATAATAAAACCGTCCGACTTTATATTTTTATCATATAGGTTTAGATATTTGGTAAAATCCTCGTCATCATGTGATTTTACATTCCACATCTGCAGGAACATGAGTGTGAAGCTGTCAACGGCACCGCCCTTAATCATAATTGATGTATCTTTCCATACACCGAATCTTTCTATGTGATTAATATATTCATCGGCAAGGTTTACACCGCCGCTGAATGCACTTTTCCCGTCCACAATTAATATTTTTCTGTGATCTCTGTAATTATATGCCGAGGTAAGCACAGGCTTTATCGGTTCCCACATCTGACATTTTATGCCGAGCTCGGCAAGTCTTTTTGGGTAATAATAAGGGAGAGTGGTAAATTCGCACGTTCCGTCATACATAACACGTACATCAACACCATGCTTTACCTTTTGGGCAAGCAATTCAAGTATTTTACCCCACATATAACCTTCCTCAATTATGAAAAATTCAATAAATATAAATTTTTCTGCCTTCTCTATTTCCTCACACATATATGGAAAACAGTCCTCGCCCATGGGAAAGTATTTTGTTTCGGTATTTGTATATACAGGTGCGTTGCCTATTTCAAAAAGGTATTTACTCAAGGCAGCCGACTCGGCTGAGATATTACGAAGATTTTCATAGACCTCGGTATTCTGTTTGAGACTTTTCATACTCTTTTTTTCAAGAATATTCAGCTTGTGCTTTATTGATCTGTG
>CANRAN010000116.1 GCA_947628595.1 uncultured Clostridia bacterium
CCGACCGCAACAAGTGAATACTCCAACCGCTTTTTCGCTCGCTTTCCTCTGAATCTATTGAGTATATTCAACACTTTTCACCTCTATTCCGATGTATTATTTTGTTTTTCGTTGTCATCATTGTTTTCGTCAGAATCTTTATCTATAAGATTATTCGTAACCATAACAATGATGTAAACTACAATGTATGTGATTAACAATATCTTTGCCGCCGCTGAGCTTGCCCAGTCAAGAACATATCCGGCAAGAGGTATTGAAAAATCCGACGCTTTTCCCAAAACGCTTGAATATGGTATATCCTTTTCGTTCAGATTCCTGTCATTTGCTATGCCGTGGGTAGTGAAAGTTTGTGTTTCGGGATTGATATCCACAACCATGTGTGTCACAATGAAATCATCGCTGAGGCGGTATGTTATCGCATCTCCGTTTTTAATATCGTCAAAATCCGTATGATGCACATACACAAGGCAGCCGACATCATATCCGTGCAGATTCTCAATCCCGCACTCTTCCTTGTAGTACTGTCTGTCGCTGTCGCTGACACCTGCAAGCACCATGCTTCCGCTCACCACAGCTTTAGGGTCATAGCCGAACATCTTAGGTACATAGTAGATTCCCGCAACGAGAATGACCGCCGCTGCCAATATGACCGTCATAACGTTCTCCAAAATCTTTAGTGCCTTCAATGTTCGACTTACTCCTCTCTTCGCTTTACTGCTTTATTATCAGTTTGTTTTTAACAGATGACATATCGCTTTCGATTGTTTGGCTTGCTGTTGTACGGTTGTTGAAGAAGCGTGCCACAGGTATTTTGCTAAAGTCAGCTTCTAGACCATATGCAACAGCAACATATTTACTCGGGTAACTGTAGCCCAATTGATATCCATCCACACTCTGAGTAGCTTCAATTCCCAAATCAGTTAATTTGTACCTCCAAGAAATACCGGTTGTAACCTCACTGACTTTGTAAAGATAGCCCGGTTCAACCTTTACGGTTGTTGACTGTTTATACTCATAGGCACCACCCAAAGGATCTAACTGACTTCCGGTTGCAGGTATAATACTGGCAATACCGTAACCGGTTTCATTACGAACAGAGTTTTTGTCAAATTTCAATACAACATAGCTCGTACTTATGGGACTCGTGCTTCCACCGAGGTCTGTGCCGAGATTATACTTCTCAATCTTGAACACAAAATCCTGCTCTGCACTTGTATAGTTCAGATATCCGAACGGGTCGAGTTCTCCATTACCTTTCAGCGGACTTGTTACTCCACTGCTGCCATCGGCAAAACCATGTGCATTGTCGTCCTTGCCATAGTACAACTGGTCAATATACTTTTCGATTGTGAGATATGCCACTTTTTTCCGGTTTGTAACAACAACATTTTCTTTTGCGTGATCCAATGTATCGGTTTCAGCAATTTTCTCTCTGCTAACCCCATCTTCTGTTATTTTTGTAGAATAGTACTGCCATTTATCGGGAACATCTATTTCTTCAACAGTATATGTCACTCCGTATGGAATACCTTTAATTTCTGCTGGGTCAGCATCACCAGCGGTAATATTATTATTTGTTAATGTTACACTGGAAGTGCTATATTCCCTCGTCCAACCAACATTCGAGTCTTGCAGTTCTTTGCCCAGTTCTTTCCAATTTATACTACTATCGGACGAAGTTAATGTAACCTTAATTTTAAATGGAGTTGTATTATCAGTCGGTTCAACTTCTGCTCCCGGTGCATAAGTCAAATTCTTTTGAAGGGTCAACGTTCCTGTCTGCCTCTTATTGGTAACAGTAACTTTACGGTCAATGCTTTCGGCAACTGTTATATTTTCATTGTCCTTTATCTCTTGTTGTGTCCAGTATTTTCCGGTATTTTCCTCTGTTATCGTAACTACCGTGCCAACAGGTATGTCACCGATCCTAACCGTATCTCCGGCTTTCATTTTAAATTTACCGTCACTACTTACAACATCACCGTCCGCAGCAGTGGACCCACTTATCACGAGTTTGCTATAGTCTGTTACGTCCTCACCTGTCGCTCCAAGAATGTCCTCCATTCGAACTTGCATCGTAAACTCATCGTCGCTTCCGGTGAGCCAATCTCTTTGATCAGGACTCAGATTCTTCTCTATGGATATGCTTCCGGTTTTTACAGTATTGGTGAAAGTTTGGTCTACGTGAATAATCTCACCCTCTTCGGGTTCATAGTCCTGATATCCAAACTTATACAAACTACCCGTATCACTCGAATAACCGCTAACAGTAGCTCGACTATAAGTGCTAAGATCTACATTGTCAAAATATTTTTCACTCTGGTCATTTTCAACAGTAACTTTAGTTGAATAATATTCCGACAACCTTCGACCTGAAGAGGCATATTTGATTGTTCCGTCAGCATTTGTACCGTCAGGTTTGAGCAATTCGTCAGAGGCTTCGACTTTCATTATACTATCTCTCGTAAACATACCCGACAAAAACGCTTCCTGTCCGTACATGAGATTGACTTCTCCTCCCGAACCTGTTTGAGCTACCAAGTCCTCCTCAATTTCAACGGTTGACGAAAAAGGAACAGCAAACGGATCAATCAATTTATAATTCTGCCCGCTAACCTCTGTCATACCACTTGCTAGTTGAGTAAATGTTGTAGTTGTTTTGCTCTCCACACCACTCTTGCCCGATAACACGGTAGCCTTATTAGGATCGGATTCTGTATTCTTACGTTGTATATAGTCATAGGTAGGATACTCAAAACCATTTGAATGTGATTGAGCCGTTACATTATCAAGGTCGTTGCTAACTTTGTAGGTAAATACATCATTATCAGCAGCTGATTTTGTCTTAGATACCAAGCCGGCATTAACTTTGCTGAAATCAGTAACTTCATTTATTGATAATTCATTATTTGTAGGCGGTATGTTAAATTGTATATAACAGTTTGAATTAAGCATACCTCTTTCCATATAAAATACTGTCAACGTGTGTTTTTTTGCAGAGGACATATTAAAACTTGTTGTTTTTCTGCCTACCAGAGAACTGCTTATCTGTATATTCTGTGTATTTGCGTCATGTGCATATTCAACAACTGACTGCCCAGTCTGAAAATTTATATAACCCTCAGCATTTTTATGAGCACCGCCCATATCAAGAATTAACTTATTATCAAGGAAAACCCAAAGGTCATCATCACCTTTAAATGCAAATGTTAAAGGTTTTCCGTCTGCATCAGTTTTATCATCATTTACAATAAACGGTATAGTATATTTTATACCGAAGCCATAATTAAGCCTGTTACTATTACTATCCGCTGATGTATTAAAAGGGAAGAAACCTGCTTCCCCATCTGTATCATTAACTGCTCCAGAGTCTTTAATCAGTCTACCGCTGTTATCAATGCGTACTGAATCAGATTTAGAATCAAAAACATAATAATCTCCAC
Source organism: uncultured Clostridia bacterium (assembly GCA_947628595.1). GTDB lineage: Bacteria > Bacillota > Clostridia > Oscillospirales > Acutalibacteraceae > UBA1213. The sequence goes on from CANRAN010000116.1 coordinate 3,444, forward strand.
TGAAATTTTCACCTGCTACCATTGTACTTGATAGATTTTTCTCACTGAAGGGAAAATTAATATTTTTATATACTTTACCAATAGGATTACCATTGTACTCTGAATTTGTCAACCAACTTTCATTAAAACACGGTAACTTTACACTGTCTTGAGTAGGAATACCTCCACTCAAAGAACCATCAACCAATCCTTGTGCAGCTGAATAAAACTGTGGCGTAGAATACTTTCCAGCATCGGTTCCTGTTCCAGTAGGTCTAAAAGCTAAGTTAGCACCCCAAATAAAGTTATTCAAATTCCACCTATTAGCTGAATACTGATTATAATACTGTGAGGTAACAGGATTTCCACTATCATAATGTTCTGCATCAATCCAGAACTGACCAAAATATAATGGTTTACTAAGACTTGTAGTAATATTGAATAATTCAGTCGAGATTTCCTCACTCATCATCCAGTTGCCGCCATAATTGTACGGTTTAAAACAGTAATACGATTCGTCATATGCCTTTATCGGGAACTCCGATGAAACGTGATATACTGTACTCCAATTAGAATTAGCAAACTTTAAATAATAATTTGTTCCGGATGAATATCCACTTGACTTTAATTGAAATCTATAAATACCATCTGCAACCCATGTAGGATTGTCAATATTTTCAACCCAGCCGGATTCATAAGCACCATTGGTTAACGCACTACTACTATATACAGCCAAATGACTTGGAGTAAAACCAAGACCTTTTGTATCAATATATATATATGACTTAAAGGTACTATCCACCTTATTTTGTGTATTGCCTTGATACGATGATACAAAGGAATTAAATATCTTATAGGGATTTTTAGTTTTACCTTGTGTAGTAGATGTTGTTCCGCTTGTTATTTGATCATCATAATAATAATCATAAAACGTAGAATTTACATTAATTACCCTTTCATCCACAGCACTTACCTTTTGGTTACTATGGGCGATTCCATACCAAACCAGCCCCGAAAGAAGGACGGTAAGACTGAGGACAAAGGCAAGCGACCTATACCTGACACTGTGTACATTCTTAAATTTAATGTTCATAGAAATTCCTCCTTCAAAAAATT
>CANRAN010000117.1 GCA_947628595.1 uncultured Clostridia bacterium
TTAGTTATACACGACCGTTCAATTACCTCAAAGTCAAGATTTTTACATATTTTCGTAGTTTAGGTGTTTACCCTTTCTGCTTTCTGTGGTATTATCTAAGTGACTCATATTGTTTCCTACGGTTATGTTGGTTTGGTCACTTAACATTTTACCACAGGTTTCAATATGGGTCTACTCTTTTGCCCTTTTTTGGTCATTTTATTATACGACTTCAAAACGCGAATGGACAGCGGCGGCACGCCGCAAAATAATTTTTTTTAATTTATTTTACGAAAAGTTGACCTCTTGAGGTCAATTTTTTTTGTTTTTCTCCATCCTATTGAGGGGAGGTATTAAATTGAATAAAAAAAAGAGTGGACTTACTCTGAGAGAAAAACAATTCTGCTGTCATTATGCAAACAGCGGTAACTTTAAAGAGGCAGCCTTATGTGCAGGTTTTAGTAATCCTGATAAAATGGGTGCGGCTCTTTTGCTCAGAGATGATATTAATGCGGAAATAGAAAGAATATATAAGTCCCGTACAAGGAATTATCGGCAGAGGGCAAGAGCGGGTTATGAAAGGCTTGCTTTCGGAAATGTTTCCGATGCCGTCAGGCTTATGTTTGAGGATAATCCTTCGGAAAAAGCTCTTGAATCCTATGACCTGTTCAATGTTGCCGAAATTAAACGACCAAAGGACGGTGCAATGGAAATTAAGTTTTTTGACAGAATTAAAGCCCTTGAAAAGCTTGAATATGCTGAGGACAGCGAACAGAGGGGCATATCGGAGTTCTATAATGCCCTTATAGGAGGAATTAAGGACTGTGATAAGAAAAATACAGATTATGAGGAGGCCGGTCTTAATACATCGCAAATTCGGGAGGAAGATATTATTTGAAATTCAGGGCTTTTTCCAAAAAGCAGCTTAAACTCTTAAGGTGGTGGTGTGACGGAAGTGAAAGCACCGATTGTGACGGTATTATATGTGATGGCGCTGTCCGGAGCGGCAAGACTTTATGCATGAGTGTTTCATTCATTTCTTGGGCAATGCTGAATTTTGATAAGGGCAGCTTTGCAATATGCGGAAAGACTATACGCTCGGTCAAAAGAAATCTCGTTGTTCCCCTGCTTAACATACTGACGGATTTAGGCTTCGATGTTAAGGATAGGCTTTCTTCAAATATTCTGGAGGTGCAGACGAGGGGGAGAAGGAATATATTCTACCTCTTCGGTGGCAGGGACGAAGGCTCCGCAGCACTTATACAGGGTATAACCCTTTGTGGAGTGCTTTTTGACGAGGCGGCTCTTATGCCGAGATCATTTGTTGAACAGGCTGTTGCAAGATGCTCCGTTGAAGGATCTAAGTTATGGTTTAATTGTAACCCCGAATATCCGCAGCACTGGTTTTGTACCGATTGGGTCAGAAAGGTAAAGGAGAAAAATCTCTTTTATATTCACTTTACAATGGAGGATAATCCGTCGCTGTCAAAGGCTATGCTGAGACGGTATCAAAGACTTTATTCGGGGAGCTTCTATCAAAGATATGTTCTCGGAAAATGGACAGCTACGGAGGGACTTGTATATCCATTTATGTCGGATGAAAAAATGCTTTATGATGTGCCAAGGGGCGAATTTGACGATTTTGTTATTTCGTGTGATTACGGCACTGTCAATCCTTCATCCTTTGGCTTGTGGGGACTTCTTGGAGGTGTATGGTACAGGATAAGCGAATATTATTATAGCTCACGCAGGGAGGGTTCGTCACGTACAGATGAGGAGCATTACAGAGGCTTATGTGAGCTTGCAGGCTCAAGAAAAATATCGGAGGTGATTGTTGACCCGTCGGCGGCAAGCTTTATCGAGGTTATAAAAAGACATAACAAATTCAGAGTGACAGCGGCAAAGAATAATGTTACAGACGGGATAAGGCAGGTAAGCACCGCACTAAAGCAGGGGGATATCAGAATATGCCGTTGCTGCACGGACTGTATAAGAGAGTTCGGTATGTATCGCTGGGAAAGCGGCGGCAGGGATATCCCACTGAAAGAAAATGATCATGCTATGGATGATGTGAGGTATTTTGTTGCGACATACCTTAACAGATATGACGACAGCATATTTGCATTTGCATCAAGCAGATAATAGCTGGGGTATCATTCCCAAAGCATCATATGACAGGAGTTGTCGGTTGAATCTCTTTAAGATTGGCTCGGACAATATCCGGAAAGGAAAAAAATTGAAATGGTTTAAGAATAAAAATAAGAGTAATTCGGGCGGCTTGGCTGTACAAACGGCAGGGGGCGAGGGGTATAATCACCCGTTTTCATGTATCAGAAATTATAGCCCGATCGGCTGCTTTGAAAAAAATCTGTATCGCTCTCTCAGGGAATCTATACCCGTGATTGATGCGGCAATATACAAAATAGTAAGGCTTGTGGGCAACTTTACAGTACAATGCCCCGATAAAAAGGCTGAATGTAAATTGAAGGATTTTCTTGAAAATGTAAGGGTAAATGGTATATCCTGTGGTATTGATAATTTTACCTCACAATATCTTGAACAGCTTCTTACATACGGAACAGCAATAGGTGAGATTGTCCTCGGACAGGACGGCAATATCGCTGCACTTTATAACAGTTCACTCGATAATGTCGAGCTCTGCTGCGGTGAGAATCCGTTTGATATCCTTATTACTGCTACTGATGAAACCGGTACGAGGCTGCCCGTTAGATATCCTGAGCTTATTTTGTGTAGTGCGATTATGCCTGAACCGGGTAAGCTGTACGGCACCTCCATATTAAAGGGACTTCCGTTTGTCAGCGATATATTACTTAAGATTATTAATGCCATCGGCACAAACTGGGACAGAGTAGGTAATGTACGCTTTGCCGTTACATATAAGCCGAGTGAGGGTGACAGAGGAGGTACCAAGGAAAAGGCGATGCTTATAGCCTCCGAATGGAGCAAGGCTATGAAAAGCAAGGAACCAAGGGACTTCGTGTCTGTGGGGGATGTCAGTATCAGGGCAATAGGTGCTGATAATCAAATACCCGACAGTGAGGTCCCCGTTCGACAAATACTCGAGCAAATCGTTGCCAAGCTGTCTATACCGCCATTCCTTCTGGGACTTACATGGTCCACTACCGAAAGAATGTCCTCACAGCAGGCGGATATCCTTACAAGTGAGCTTGAATATTACAGACGTGTCCTTAATGAAAGCATAAGGAAAATATGCCGTACATTTCTGAGGCTTAACGGCTTTCATGACAGGTGCGAAATTGTCTGGGATAATATCAATCTTCAGGATGAGGTAGAGCTTGCAAGGGCAAGACTTTATAATGCTCAGGCAGAGGAAATAGAAAAACGTATTGAAAAGGGAGAATGAATGTGGAAAATGAAAGTAGTAATCTGAAAGCAGGTGAGCTTGATCTTATTAACAGCTATACACGCAGAACCCTTAAGGAAGATGAGGTATATGCATTTTCCGTTGTTTTGTGTGATAACGAAACTGACAGAGATTTTGAGAGATTTTCCGATTCTGCACTTAAAAAATTGGAAAAACTGTTTGTAGGGGTAACAGGTGTCCTTGACCATGACCCGAAAAGCAATAACCAGACCGCAAGAATATTTTCGTGCAGTGCTCAGGAGGTATCGGGTAAAAAGACCTTGGACGGCCGTCAGTATATCCGACTTTCCGCAAGGGCATATATGCCGAGAACGGAAAGCAACAGGGATTTTATTATGCAGCTTGACAGTGGTATAAAAAAAGAGGTAAGTGTGGGTTGCTCGATAGCTAAAAGAATATGCTCGATCTGCGGCTGCGAAAACGGCTCATGCGGACATATCAGGGGAAGAAGCTATGACGGTGAGGTATGCTATAAAATACTCGATGAGCCGACAGATGCTTATGAATGGTCATTTGTTGCTATACCTGCACAAAGGGCTGCAGGGGTCATCAAATCATATAATAAAGGAGAGAATGGTGTGGATATTGAGGAAAGACTTTTTAGCGGTGAGGCGGAAAGCTTTACTGTTGATGAAATGAATGTTATAGCGGAAAAATTTCGTATGTTGCAGGAAAAGGCTGCTGACGGTGAGGTTTACAGAAGACGGCTTGAGGCTGATATAAATAAACTTGTAGCCTTTTCTTTGCCGCAGCTTAAAAGAGATGTGCTTGATTTTATTACAAGCAAAATGAATGCCGCTCAGCTTGAGAATTTAAAAAAGGCTCTTTCGGAGCGACGGGAAAATAATACTCCCATTAAGCCTCAGCTTGTTGCGGCAGTGAAAAACACGGGAACAGATAATAATGCTTTTAAAAATATTTGAGGAGGATAATTTATGAATGTTTCATTTAACGGCTTCGGAGAAAATGTTGTTACATTTGAAACGGAGGGAAGTGTGGGTGCCGGTATGCCTGTTATGGTATCGGCAAGCGGAAAGGTTAAGGCAGCAAACGGTGTATTTTGCGGAATTTGTGTAGGCGAAAGAAACGGTTATGCCGCTGTTCAGCTCAGCGGCTATGTAAAGGT
>CANRAN010000118.1 GCA_947628595.1 uncultured Clostridia bacterium
TAATCTCTGTTTCTGTATATTTATCGGTACTATCAATAATAAGTTTCAAAGAAAATCTCACCCCATTTCCGACATTACGATTTTATCATACATAATATAAAAAATAAATATCAAATCGACAAAATGCATTTTACAAGCGGCAAAATGCAAAAAAAAACCGCAGGGTAAAATCCCCGCAGTTAATTTATATATCAAACCTCGATATAATCGTCATCATCTTTTTTCGGTGTTCTCGTTCTTGGCTGGATACTCGAACTTTTTTTAGACTGATCATGTGAATAATAATCGTAATAGTTATATTTTGAATAGGAACCTGTCGTTTTATTCTGATAGGTACTGTATATAGCACCAAGTATTTTAACTCCGGCTATTTCAAGGTTTTTCTTAGCCTGTATAACCATTCCCTTTTCGGTATAATCATGCTTTATTACAAATATTACACCGTCCATATATCTGCCGAGTGCGGCGGCATCTGTTACAAGGTAAACAGGAGGAGTATCATATATTACATAGTCAAACTGCTCCTCAAGCTCCTTTACCAAGGCTTGCATATTCGGACTTGAAAGAAGCTCCGAGGGATTAGGCGGTATGGAGCCGGCAAGGAGAATACTCATTTTTGTGCCGCTTACCTTATGAAGAACCGAACTTAGCTCAACCTGACCCTTGAGAACATTTGTAAGTCCATAAGAATTTTTATTTGAGGCAATATAACGGTGTATTGTAGGACGTCTGAGGTCACATTCCACAAGACAAACACTTTTGTTATATCCCGAAAGTGTCAGTGCAAGGTTTATCGATATATTTGTTTTTCCCTCATTAGCAAGTGTTGATGTAGTCATGATACTCTTGCACTTTTGGGTTGCCTTAAGAAACTCAATATTCGTACACAGCATCTTATATGCCTCAACATAATTGAACGGAGCATTCGGATCGGCAATACTGCACAGACTTTTTACAACAGGTTTGTTTTTGCGTGACTTTAAATTAAACATTCTTATTAAACTCCTTTGTATCTACAGATGGTATTACACCGAGTAACGGTATATTCAATACATTGACAATATCATCTTCTGTCTTGAACGTATTGTTTGTCAACTCACGTATAAGAACAACAGCAAGTGTCAACACAAAGCCTATAAGCGCACCTATCACTGCATCTCTTGTTGTATCAGGACTGACAGGCCTGCCGCTGTTATTTATCTTTGCCTCACTGATCTCATTTACCGATCCTGCCTCAACCTTATCCTTTATTATTGCAGGAGCCTTGTCCACTATGCAAGCTACAACATCTCTCGCATATGAAGCATCAACGTCAGTCATGGTAATACTTATAACCTGCGTTGAATTTACGTTGGATACAGAAATAGAATTTCTGAGCTTTTCATAGGTCATAGAACTATGCTTTGCATAATTGGCTCTGAGGTTCTCATCTGTCAGAACAGGCTGCAGAACCGCATCCGATTTTATTATTATTGAATATACATCTGCAAGACTTTGTGCAGCAGTAATTTCCGTGTTATTTATAACAGTATTATCTTTACTTCTATTGTTTACGATAAGAATTGCACTTGCACTATACTTCTTGGTTACGAAAAAGCTCGAATAAACATAGAAACAAGCCCCGAATATAACCGTAACAAGCACTAACGGGATTATATTCTTTCTCAAAATATTGAAAATAACCCTCAGATCAATTTCTTTTTCCTGAACCTTTTCAACGTTTTCCTCCATGCTGTCATCTCCTTACATGATGCATATATGCATCTTTCACCTTTTTTTCGGATAGCGGCTTTTTCACCTGTCAATTATATCATTAATGTATTTTGATGTCAATATTTAATGTTTCAATAAAAACATCAAATATTGATATAAATATGTTTATTTTGACTTCAAAACATAAGCTGCCTACTACTTTTTCCAATATAATCATGACCGTTAATTATTAATTTTATGCAACAAAAAAGAAAGCTGTACAACCACGAAGGTATAACAGCTTTAACTCGTTATTATTTTTTCACCTCGGTATAGCGTCAAGCCACATTTTATGCGTGCTTTCTCAATAACTCTGATTCAAACATATCCGAAAAGGCATCTGTCACACCTTTCAGCTGTCTTCGGCTGATATTCAGAATCGTACCATTATCAAGCACCATTTCATTCCCCTCAATAAAACGGACATATTCCATATTTACAACATAAAAGCGGCTTATTTCGATAAAATTATAACCTACCATGAGATCCTTCAGTTCCGAAAAACCCCTGCGTTTCAATTCGTATGTATCCTTCCGGGTTTTTATATATATTTTTCTGTCAACAACTGTCATATACATTATATCCGAAATACGTATTTTCCTCTCCGCAAAACCATTTTCGGAAACTCTTATCTTGAATGCAAGATATTCACCTTTTTCATTCTCTATATCCCTGATTATGCGTGTAAATTCGTTTGTCATATATTCCTCAGACATAAATCTCGGTATAATTGTGGAAATATTATATCGGAAAAGTTTATATATATTGATTTCGTACGATGTAAGAAACACAAGTCTAAAGCTGTTATTCAATTTACGCAACTGCCCTGCACATTCTGTCGCTTTCATTCCGGACATACCCGAATAAAGCAAGACAAGGTCAAATGAATATTTATCTGATTTGAATCTATCAAGTAATTTCTCTGTTGACGAAAATAATTCAATGTGTGCCCTTATTCTTTCCTTTTTACAGACACTCCTCAATACTATTTCGGACATATCCGAAACATCCGCCCTGCTGTCACAAATTGCTATTCTCATATCCCTCACCACCGCACAGAGTCGCACTTATCCTACACCATTTATGATTTTATTCTATATATCTAATACCTTTATTATCAATATGAGTTGGAGTTATCTGCATAAAAATCGTCATGAAATGCAAATTGCCAATTTACCATGACATAATAAGTGAAAAATAAAACTGCTTGACAAATTCTTTAGTGTTTGCTATAATATCCGAGTAAGCGTTATGGAATATATGCGGGTATGGCGGAATTGGCAGACGCGCCAGCTTCAGGTGCTGGTCTTCGCAAGGAGGTGCAGGTTCAAGTCCTGTTACCCGCAGATATGGGAGCAATTCCAAATTGTATTGAGTCCGTGATTATTCGGACTCAATATTTTTATGCATACTGCTGCAATTTATTAATGAATAACAAAGTCTGCACGCTTGTTGACATAGATTGGGGTTTGGTGTATAATCTATGATGTTGATTTACGTAAAAAATAATTGGAGGATTCAATATGGCTAAAGAACTTGCAAAGGCTTACAATCCGGCTGAATTTGAGGAAAAAATCTATAAATTTTGGGAGAACGGCGGCTTCTTCCATGCCGAGGTTGATAAAAATAAAAAACCCTACTGTATTATGATGCCGCCGCCAAATATAACAGGTAAGCTTCATATGGGTCACGCACTTGACGAAACCTTACAGGATATACTTATCCGTTTCAAAAGAATGCAGGGTTACAGTGCCCTATGGCTTCCCGGCACAGACCACGCTTCTATCGCTACCGAGGCTAAAATAGTTGAGGCTATGCGTGAGGAGGGAATCGAAAAAGAGGATATCGGAAGAGAAAAATTCCTCGAAAGAGCGTGGGAATGGAAAAAAGAATACGGTAATACAATAGTTGAACAGCTCAAAAAACTCGGCAGCTCCTGCGACTGGGAACGTCAGCGTTTTACTCTTGACGAAGGCTGCTCCACGGCTGTAAAGGACGTTTTTGTCCGTCTTTACGATAAGGGACTTATATACAGGGGCGAAAGAATAATAAACTGGTGTCCAACCTGCTGTACGTCTATTTCCGATGCAGAAGTTGTATTTGATGAGCATGACGGCTCTTTCTGGCACCTCAGATATCCGCTTACGGACGGCAGCGGTTATATAGAGCTTGCTACAACACGTCCCGAAACAATGCTGGGTGATACTGCCGTTGCGGTACATCCCGATGACGAAAGATACAAGGATCTTGTAGGAAAAACGGTCACTCTTCCCCTTGTTGGAAAAGAAATACCGATTATTGCAGATACATATGTTGAGCCTGATTTCGGCACAGGTGTTGTTAAGATAACGCCCGCACACGACCCCAACGACTTTGAGGTGGGATTAAGGCATAATCTCCCTGTTATAAATATAATGACTGATAACGGCATTATTAATGAAAACGGCGGAAAATATCAGGGACTGGACAGGTACGAGGCAAGAAAGGCGATTGTTAAGGACCTCGAAGAAGGCGGATTTTTGATAAAAATTGAGCCTATCAAGCATAATGTCGGCTCCTGCTACCGCTGTAAGACGATAATAGAGCCGAGAGTATCAAAACAGTGGTTCGTTAAAATGAAGCCTCTTTCCGAACCTGCAATAGAATGTGTAAGGAGCGGAAAGACAAAATTCGTACCCGAACGCTTCGACAAGATTTATTTTAACTGGATGGAAAATATCAGGGAC
>CANRAN010000119.1 GCA_947628595.1 uncultured Clostridia bacterium
GCATCCGAATGTCCTGCAAGTCCTTTTCCGAAAGGAATATCAACACCTCCCAAAATAAGCTTTCTTCCCGATGTATAACGATGCACATCATATCCATGTCCTACTCTGAAATTCATAATATCGGTCACCTCAATAAAATCATTTCCGTATGTTATACAGCAAACTATTTATTCAGTCTACTATATATTTATGAACACGGTATGAATATGGAAATTTTTGTCCTTTCAATATGGATGGAACTAATCACTGACATCAAAGCAGAGCTTACCGTCTCTGTAATCAACTGTGACGCTCTTTCCGCCCTTTATGCTTCCTTCGAGCATTTTTTCGGAAATAGGATCCTCAATCTTTGACATGATAGCTCTTTTCAGAGGTCGTGCGCCATAAAGCTCATCAAAGCCCTCGTTTGCAACCGCTCCTACTGCTTCATCGGTAAAGCTTACCTTAACATCAAGCTCAGCAAGTCTGCCCCTAAGATTATCAAGCAGATTTTTTGCTATATTTTTGATATCATCTTCGCTTAGCTTATTGAATACAATTATATCATCAACTCTGTTGAGAAATTCAGGTTTGAATAATTGTTTAAGTTCTCCGAGTACAGCCTGTTTTATTTCGTCCTCATTTTTGCCGCCCTTATCATCACCGCCATAGAAGCCAAGGCTTTTCTGCTTTTCGGTTATAAGTCTTGCACCCACATTTGAGGTCATGATAATAACTGTATTACGGAAATTAATGTGTCTGCCCTGTGAATCCGTAAGTCTGCCCTCATCAAGAATTTGCAGAAGCATATTGAATACATCAGGGTGAGCCTTTTCTATCTCATCAAAGAGAAGTACGGAATACGGTCTGCGGCGTACACATTCGGTAAGCTGTCCGCCCTCATCATAGCCTACATAACCCGGAGGTGAGCCGATAAGTTTTGATACGGTATGCTTCTCCATATATTCGGACATATCGAAGCGTATCATGGCATTTTCATCGCCGAACATAGCTGCGGCAAGCGCCTTGCAAAGCTCCGTTTTTCCTACACCTGTGGGACCGAGAAATATAAATGAACCAACAGGTCTTTTCGGATCCTTAAGTCCTACCCTGCCCCTGCGTATAGCCTTTGCAACGGAAGTAACAGCCTCATCCTGTCCGATTATTCTTTCATGAAGTATGCTTTCAAGCTTGAGAAGTCTTTGGCTTTCCTCCTCGGTAAGCTGTACAACAGGCACACCCGTCCAGCCTGATACTATTTCGGCAATATCCTCCGGGGTAACCTCCCCGTCACGGTGTGCATTCTTTCTCTCCCATTCCTCACGCTTTTCCTCAAGCTCTGATTTAAGCTTTTTCTGCTCATCACGTACCTTTGCGGCACGTTCAAAATCCTGAGTATTTACAGCTTCGGATTTTTCATTTTCAAGCTCCTTTATCCTCGCTTCAAGCTCCTGCAGGTCATCGGGTGCGGTATATGCTCTGAGCCTTACCTTTGATGCGGCTTCATCGATAAGATCGATAGCCTTATCGGGGAGATAACGGTCGGCAATATATCTTGACGAGAGCTTAACAGCCGCATCAATAGCCTCATCTGTTATTTTAACCTTATGATGTGCCTCATACTTATCACGCAATCCCCTGAGTATCTCCTTTGCCTCATCCTCAGTAGGCTCTCCGACATTTACAGGCTGGAAACGACGTTCAAGTGCCGCATCCTTTTCTATATACTTACGATATTCATTTATCGTTGTTGCCCCGATAACCTGAAAATCTCCCCTTGCAAGTGACGGCTTAAGTATATTCGCCGCATCAGCTGAGCCTTCGGCGGAACCTGAGCCTATTATGGTATGAAGTTCATCAATAAACAGTATTATATTATCGGATTTCTTGACCTCATCAATAACCGAGGTAATTCTTTCCTCAAAATCTCCTCTGTATTTTGCACCTGCAACCATACCTGTGAGGTCAAGTGAAATTATCCTTTTATTTTTAAGCGGCTCCGGCACATCACCCGATACAATTTTAAGTGCAAGACCCTCTGCGACAGCAGTTTTTCCGACACCCGGTTCACCGATAAGACACGGATTGTTTTTTGTACGGCGAGAAAGTATCTGTATCACTCTGTCTATTTCAGCTTTTCTGCCGATAACCGGGTCAATATTACCCTTTTCGGCTTCCTTTGTAAGATCTCTGCCGTATTTATCAAGTACGCCTGACTTTCCCTGATGAAAGCCGCTTGACTCTCTCTGCTCATTTTCCTGTGAGCCGAAAAGTTCACGGATTGACGCTATGATACTCTCCTTTGAGCCGCCTGACTGAGTTATGAAGTGATTTGCATAGCTTCCGCTGTCGGCGATAAGTGCAAGGAGAAGATGTTCTGTTCCGACATAGCTGCTGTTCATTCTTGCAGCTTCGGCAACAGCCGTTTGGACAAGCCTTTTTGTACGCGGCGTAAACTCTTCAGGTGTAAGTCCGGATACCGGCGAGCCTGTTCCCTCGGTTTCCTTTATAAGTGCCTCAACGTCATCATACCTTACTCCTGCTTTTTCAAGAATATTACTTGCGGCACTTCCCTCCTCTCTCAGAAGTCCGAGGAGAATATGCTCACTTCCGATATAGTTATGACCCATTTCCTCGGCAAGGGCGATAGCCGTATTTATGGAGTTATTAGCCCTTTCCGTAAAACCACTGAATTTAAACATAAAACTGCCTCCTTATAATTATTATTCCCAATCGTTAATTTTAATTTTCAAGTCTTCTGCTTGCCGGAACCTTTTTCCTAATAAGAGCCGTACGCACAACCTCGGCACGGATACGATCCCTCTCTCTCGGAGTAAGCTTTTTACCTATGTTTTTCATAAGAGTTGCCGGCTGTACCTCAATCATAAGATTATTTACTGTGTCAAAATCTATATTATCGAATATTCCTATCTCAATACCGAAACGCAGATATGATAGAAGCTTCATACATTCATCATTATTAAGAAGCTTAGCATATTGGAGTATTCCGAATGAACGGTATATGTTATCGAGAACCTCCTCATCCGCTGCAAGTGCTTCTCTCGCCGTCCTTTCCTGTGAGATAAGCTGAAGTGCTATATCCCTTAGATTATTTATAGCCTCCTTTTCGGAAATTCCGAGTGTTACCTGATTTGAAAGCTGATATACCGACCCTTTCGGATCTGAGCCTTCTCCGTACATTCCACGTATAACAAGACCAAGCTTTGCGAGTGAAGAGCTGATTTTACTCATTGCCCCGCTTTCCCTCAGAGCCGGAAGATGAAGCATGAGTGAAGCCCTCATACCTGTTCCGATATTTGTCGGGCATTGAGTAAGATATCCGAGCTTATCATTGAAAGCAAAATTAAGCTGCTCATCAAAAAGTGTATCAATTTTATCCGCAAGGTCATATGCACCGTCAAGATCCATATTCGGACGGATAACCTGTATGCGTATATGATCCTCCTCATTTATCATTATGCTTACTGATTCATCATCCAGAAGCAAAAGTCCCCTGCCCTCTCTGTCCGATATAAATTCCGGACTAACAAGATGTCTTTCGACCAGTGACACAGCCTCCTCCTGTGTAAGCTCCGACATCTGTATATAACGGAATCTGTCGGAAATTGCACTGTGTCCGCCGAGTGCTGCCTCTCTGACCGTATTTGCCACACGGCATTTTTGTTCGGTATTCATTCTGCACGGAAACGGATAATCCCTAAGATTTCTTGCGAACCTTATTCTTGTGCTTATCACAACATCGCTTACATCCTTGTACTGCCTTATTTTCTCGCTCATAGTTATCCTTCCTTTCTCCGGCTGTTATCATTTGTTTCATTAAGACCCTTTTCAAGTTCCCTTATACGATCCCTTAGTTCAGCTGCTTTTTCAAACTCCTGTGCTTTTACCGCCTGTTCAAGCTCATAACGGCACTGTGACATTTCATTTTTGATTTTAACCTCGGCACCTGCCGAACGTGCAAGCTTTCCCGCATGACTTGTTCTTCCGTGTATTCTTTGTATAGAGGGCAGCAACTCATCGTAAAACTCATCATAGCATTGTGCACATCCGACCTTTCCCGATTTTGCGATATCCTCAAAGCTGCTTCCGCAGAACTTGCAGCGTTTTGAAGTTTTTGTTGTACCGAAACCCTCCATAAAGCTTCCGAAAAGCTTATCAAGGTCAAAGCCGAAATTACCGAAAAACGAACCGTATCCAAGTTTTGCGGCACATTCGGGACAAAGGTTAAATTCCTTAAGTTCCCCGTTAAGTATAGTTTTTATATGTGTTGTAGCCTGCCTTTTCTCACATGATTGACATAACATAATATTACCTCCCATTTTTTAATTTATTACTATCAGTGTCATAAGCATATTTTTCATAACTGATGCCCTGAGCATATCCCTTTGTTCTCTTGTTATCCCTGTATACAACTTATCCGACATTGCAGAGGATATAAGTTCAAAATCATATCCGGATATCATATCCT
>CANRAN010000120.1 GCA_947628595.1 uncultured Clostridia bacterium
TTGCGGATTCCAAAGGCAGAGCCTTTGGTCGCCGTCCGCAGACGGCGAAATCTCTAATGCTTCACGCCTGGGCAAGGAGTGAATTGAAAAACAGTCCGGTGGACTGTTTTTCAAGAGGGGACGCCCTGCGAGAGGGCATCCCCTTGTGTTTTTGCGGAGTGCCTCCGCTGTCAATCCCGGCATTCGCCGGGGTTACTCCACCGTGGGTTTAAATTGCCGAAAAGCTGATTGTCCCGACATTTGGTTTGCCTGTCGGAGTGTGGCAGAAAGTATCGAGAGCGGCTCTGACGAGCCGCTCCGCAACTACAAATGACAAACTCATTACTTGTTCATCAAGTAAATTAACGGTCGAGCCGTAGATTAATTTGCCTGAGTAAATTAGTTACGGATTGACTGCGGCGGCACGCCGCCGCTATGACTTCACGAGATTTGCCAACTCTTCGCACCTTACATCAGTAGCGGATGCCATTGAATTATTAATGAATACAACCTCATCGATACCATTCTCCTCAAGATAACTCTTGAGGTCAAAATTTACATAACGGAAATCAATGAAATGTGCCTCACTGTAAGTATACGCAATAAAAGGCGAAAAAGCATTGCCGTAAGACTCTTTTACAACTGCTATTTTCTTTCCGTTGCCGTTTTCGTTCTTCGTTACAAGCAGCGGAGTGTCACCGCCTAAAAATACTCCATAAGAATTTACTCCGCTTGCATAATCATGTATAAGCATATAATCCTCGGGATTTTCTCCGTCCTCGTCATACTTGGTGCAGTCTATATCATCATCAGAGGTATAATATGTCACATAATCCTCTTTCAGCGTTTCAAGCCCTGTGTCATATGCAAGGGAACCTGAATATCCCTCGATTTTATTCTCTTTAAGCTCACTTAGCTTTACAGGCTCAATTCCCGCAGCTTTGGCAAATTCTTCATATGCATAATATGCAGCGAGTGCCGTCCAATGATGGTCACTGTTAAAATACAGATATTCGTCCCTGTGGTGCATGAGCTTATCATACACATTTACACCGATAACATCGGATGTATATGATGTAACAATCGTATTCAGATATTCGTCCTGCGGTTCGCATAAATCATCAAATTTTGCCGGTAAATCAACCCCTACATGAGTGGGTACAACAACATTATAAACCTTTATGCCGTCACCAAGTGCCGTTTTTATATCGGATATGGTTTCGGCATAATATTTTGCCATGTCCTCATTCCCGTAGAAAAGCTCGTATGCAACATCATTATATATGAAAATTCCGTTTACGGTTTCTCCCTCATTATCGGGTGTGGGGTCGGATATTTCGGGGACAGAGCCTTCATCCTCCGCACTGTCCTCGCTTTCATCCCCTGAGCTTATGCCCTCGCTGTTATCGGATGTTTCGCTTTTCTCATAATTTTCCGACTGTTCGTTAACCGAAACAGGAGAGGAAGGAGCAGACTCGTCTGTGCCGTTATTTTCTGTGCAGCCTGCTGCAAGGCCTGCAATAAGTAATGCAAGAAGAGCTGATGTACATTTAATATATCTGTTAAGCTTCATATAATACACTCCCTAATTTGTCGTAAATACAAGTATAACACATAGAAAAGTCTACTTCAATCGAAATTTTTATAAATACTCAGATAAAAAAATTTTTTCCGTTTGGATTAAATAATAAATAAAAATCAATAAAATTTTAGCGAAATTTGACGATAGGGTATTCTTATTTCCTTTCGGTTATAATAAAATGAAAATAAACGTATATTATATACTCGATTTGATCGTAAATAAGCTCATACCGAGAAATCCGATATATATAAAATATAATATATAATATTGAATATTACTAAAAAAAATGTTATCATATAGTATTATAGGAAGAGGCGGTGAGGTAATGAAAAAATGGACTTTTTCAGAGCTTGATAAAAATATGGTAAGGAATTTATGCTCATTATATGGGTTGCCGGTTTTTACCGCTATGCTTCTGACAATAAGAGGAATAACAAAGAGAGAGGATATAGAGCATTTTTTTGGTGTGGGAAATCAGCTTAGCGACCCTATGAGTATAAAGGACATGGACAAGGCAGTCGAAAGGATAAAAGCTGCCGTTATGTCATATGAAAAAATATGTGTTTACGGTGATTATGACTGCGACGGGGTGACCGCAACGGCGATACTGTATTCATACCTCGAATCGGTGTGTGCCGATGTGATGTATTATATTCCCGACAGAAATTCCGAGGGCTACGGAATGAATATGCAAGCTGTTGATAAGCTCAGTGCAGAAGGAGTAAAGCTGATAATTACAGTAGATAACGGAATATCGGCAATAGCTGAAATAGATCATGCAAACGATATCGGAATAGATGTTGTTGTAACAGACCACCATAAGCCGCTTGATATACTTCCGAGGGCTGTTGCGGTAGTAAATCCTCACAGGTCAGACGAAACCTGTAAATTCAGGAATTACTGCGGTGCAGGAATTGCACTCAGGCTGATAACCGCACTTGAGGGGGATGAGTTTTCCATAATGGAAAATTATTCAGACCTTGCCGCACTCGGAACAGTTGCCGATGTCGTTCCGCTTGAGGGAGAAAACAGGGATATAGTCAAGGCAGGAATTATCAATATAGAAAATACGGAAAGAATAGGTCTGAGCAGTCTTATAGAAGATGCGGGAGTCGGAAATATAACCTCGGGTGCGATAGGATTCCGCATAGGACCGAGAATAAATGCGGCAGGCAGACTTGCTTCGCCGTATGATGCCCTCGAATTGATTTTGAGTGAGGATGAGGAGAGGGCAAAGGAAAAATCCGAACTGCTTTGCAGTCTTAATTCAAAACGGCAGGAGATAGAGGCAAAAATAATAGAAAAAACGGATGATATTCTGAGAAACGATCCCGAAACGGCAAACAGCAGGATTCCGGTTATACATTCCGAGGAATGGAATCCCGGGGTGATAGGAATAGCAGCGTCACGCATAAGTGAGAAATACGGAAAGCCCGTTATTCTTATTGCAGGGAATGAGGAGATATGCAGGGCTTCCGGGAGAAGCATCGCAGGCTTTTCAATTGTTGACGCAGTGTTCGCCTGTTCGGAATATCTTGAAAAATACGGCGGTCACCCTATTGCGGTGGGTTTCAGTATAAAGAGAGAAAATATAAAGCCGTTTGTACGTGCAATAAATGATTACGCAAATAAGCTGCCTTATATGCCGCTTGCGGAGATAAAGCTCGATGCATCGCTAAATCCCGAAACAATAACAGTCGATATGGCTGATATGCTTAAGGAATTTGAGCCTTTCGGCTGCGGAAATCCAAAGCCGGTTTTCGGTATAACGGGTGCCGTGCTTGACAAAATAACACCTCTGAAAGACGGAAAGCATCTAAGACTTTCCGTTTCAAAGGGAAAATCAAGACTCTCGCTTATGTATTTCTTCACAACTTTGCAGGAGTTTTCATATTCCGAGGGGGATCTCCTCGATTTTGCGGTAAGCCTTGAAAAAAACGAATATCAGGGTAAAGAGAATATTTCACTTATCATAAAGGATGTAAGATATAATAAGGAGATTTTTGATACAGAAGCGGCAATGTATGAATTACAGGATTACGAGTTGTATAAAAGCGGAGTATGCAAAAAGGAGATAAGAGGAAAATATCCGACAAGAGATGATTTCAAGATTCTGTATACATTTCTTAAAAAGGACGCAAGGGAAAGGTACAGGGCGGACGTGCTGGCATATTCTGTCGGCAGATTTGCCTCGAAATTAAGCACACCGCTCAAGGCACCGGGTATTTTTAAGATAATGATAATACTTGATATTATGCAGGAGCTGCACCTTGCCGATTACCGGAGAACGGCAGACGTTATATATGTACATATACCGCAGGCAGAGGGTAAGGTTGACCTTAGGGCCTCAAAAATATATCAGAAGTTAGAGGAGGATATACGAAATGTCCGAAAAACTTAAATATTATCAGGACTGTAATGAATTGGTAGAGCTGATGAAAAATAGCGGTCGGAATTATGATTATGAGCTTATCGATCGGGCATATAAGTTTGCGGAGGAAATGCACGGCGACCAGAGGAGAGCATCGGGAATACCGTATATACTTCACCCTACAACAGTCGCCTGCATACTTGTAGAATTGGGAATGGATTCCGAGTCGATAGCGGCGGCATTGCTGCATGATGTTGTAGAGGATACCCCCGTTACGCTTGAAGAGGTAACAAAGAAGTTCGGCTCCGAGATAGCAATACTTATAGACGGAGTAACAAAGCTCGGAAAAATTCCCTATTCATCAAGGGAGGAGCAGCAGGCGGAAAATATAAGAAAAATGCTTATAGCCATGTCGAACGACATAAGAGTAATAATAATCAAGCTCGCAGACAGGCTTCATAATATGCGTACAATAGAGTGCATGAAGGAGCAGCACAGACG
>CANRAN010000121.1 GCA_947628595.1 uncultured Clostridia bacterium
ATAAGAGTAATGGAACATGCAACCATGCCGATAATATACAAAATAAAAATCGGTCTATTCTGACTGAAATATGTACCTATCCTGCTAAAAACAATTCTTAATGTTTTCATACTAAACCCCGTAAAGCAATAAAATTAGAATATATCCGTTAGCTTGCTTGGAAGAAAAGTTATACACCTCCAAGCAAGCACGAATAATATTAACAAAATCGAACTATAATTACTATTCAAAATAATAATTAAAGCCTACAAAATCCTGCCCCTGGTCTCTTCTTGCACCTTCATAGCGAAGCCTTTTAGCATAATCACAACCCGGAATAGTTGCATTTCCCGAGTTTATATAGTTTTTACCATTCTCAATAACATCATTAAATTTAATGTCAACTTTGCCATTTAAGCCCGTTAAATTCACACTGGCATGCCCTTCAACTATGCCATTTGTCGTGTAGGTATAACAATATGCCCACACATCATCATTAAAATTCTGTGTTCCGTAATCATAGAACATATGACCCACACCATTATCTGTGTCCTTCTTAATCTGAACCGTGAAGTTTGTATTTTCTCCAGTCTTGGTATCAATAGATGTTTTTGCCGATACATTGAGTGCTGTTGACATAATCATGGCTGTCGCAAAAACAGCGGCAATAACTCTTTTTACTTTCATAGTGTTCAAACCCTTTCAAAAAATAATTTTTTGTACTTGAACATGACACAACGAAGCTTCTAATATATTGTGTTATATTTTATCACGCAAGGTAATTTTTTACATCACCTTAATGTCATTGTATCACGAAAATATTATATTGTCAACAGTATTCCCTAAAAAAGATCAAAAAATATGCTGCACAATCACGCTTCAGTCACGCTTTGCATAAAAAATATCCTGCACTGTTACAAATCACTACCTGTGTTCATCTACCATATTAAACGGTAAGAAAAAACCTTTGTTGCAATCGAGTAGGAGGCTACCAACTAATAGTAATCTACTTCTCAGTCGAGTAGCCAAGCGAACTTCCGACGCCAAGTTACTGCCAATTTCGGGCAAACTAAAAAAATCCTGCAAACATAAATTTATGTTCACAGGATAAATATTTTTACGATTTTATCATCACTTGATATTTAGCACTACCCCATTATCATTCGCAGTAACATTGATAGAAGTAAGAATACCGTCCGCACTTTCAACAATCGCAGACGCTATCTTATCCTCAACCTCCTTACGAATGAGATTACGGAGATCCCTCGCACCGCTCTGACCTCCATAGGCTTTTTTAGCAAGGTGCCTGCACAAATTATCATCATAGCTAAACGCTATTCCCTTTTCATTGAGAGAGTCAATATACTCATTAAGCATAAGCTTACTTATATTTACAAAATCGTCCTCTGTCAGATTTCTGAACACTATTATCTCATCAAGCCTGCTGAGAAATTCCGGTCTTAAAAACTCTGAAAGAGCTTTCATAACTTTCTCCCTTGTGGCATCGTCCTGAGTTTTTGCAAATCCGAGAGCATTCTCACGCTTTTCACTTCCGGCATTCGAGGTCATTATAATAACTGTATTACTGAAATCAACCTTCCTACCCTGTGCATCTGTCAGCGTTCCCTCATCAAGTATCTGCAAAAGTATATTCAGAACATCGGGATGTGCCTTTTCTATTTCATCAAACAGAAGGACAGAATACGGTCTGCGGCGTATCTTCTCCGTAAGCTGACCTGCCTCATCATATCCTACATATCCCGGAGGTGAACCTATTATCTTCGATACCGAATGTTTCTCCATAAATTCAGACATATCAAGACGTATGAGCGTTTCGGGGGTATTGAAAAGCTCGGCTGCAAGCACCTTTACAAGCTCTGTTTTTCCGACACCTGTCGGTCCGACAAAGATAAATGATGCCGGTCGCTTTCTCGGGCTTATCTGCACCCTGCTCCTCCTTACAGCGGCCGCAAGTGCCTCCACTGCCTCGTCCTGACCGATAACCTTAGCCTTCAATGCATTTTCAAGATCAGCAAGCTTTTTCAGTTCATTTTCACGCACCTTTGATGCTGGTATTCCTGTCCAAAGCTCGATGACATGAGCTATATCATCCTCTGTCACATCTGCAAAGAGAGAACTTGCATCCATTTCCGCAATTTCCTTTTCAAGCTTTGCTATATCCGTCTTTACGGCAGCTAACTTTTCATAATCTATATTTTCTTCACTTTCAAGAGTTTCACAATATTTTTTCAAACCCTTTATCCTATCCTGTGAGCTGTCATATTTTTCGAGATCCTTATTTCTCAGTGAAGCATGGGTACAGGACTCGTCAAGAAGATCTATTGCCTTGTCAGGAAGAAAACGATCTGTTATATATCTTTCCGATATAGAAACTGTTTTGCGGACTATATCGTCTGCCATATGCACCCTATGATAATCCTCATAATATTTCTTTACACCCGTAAGCATTTCAACCGTCTCCTGTATGGACGGCTCAACTACGGTCACAGGCTGAAAACGCCTTTCAAGAGCCGCATCCTTTTCTATGAACCTACGGTATTCATTAAAGGTTGTAGCACCGATAACCTGAATTTCACCTCTTGAAAGTGCCGGCTTCATAATATTTGCCGCATTCATTGAACCCTCTGATTCACCGGTACCGACAAGGCTGTGAACCTCATCTATAAAGAGTATTATATTACCGGCTTCCTTAACCTCTGTGATAAGTCCTTTGATACGGCTCTCAAACTGCCCTCTGAATTGCGTGCCGGCAACAAGTGCTGTAAGATCGAGTAGTTGAATTTCCTTATCCTTAAGTCTGTGCGGAACATTCCCGTCAGCTATTTTCAGTGCAAGTCCCTCCGCTATCGCTGTTTTTCCGACACCCGGCTCGCCTATTAGACACGGGTTATTCTTGGTGCGGCGCGAAAGTATTTGTACGACTCTGTCTATTTCCTTTTCCCTGCCAATTATTCTGTCAAGCTCACCGTCAGCAGCACGCTGAGTAAGGTTTGTACAGTACGCATCAATATGCTTTCTTCCCTTACGCTTCTTCTGCGTTTCCCTCTTACTCTGCTTTTCCTCATTTTTTTCTTTGTCCGAAAGCTTGTCACTCGGATTTTTTGAGCCAAACAGGTTTTTAAAGAATGGAGGAAATGTCGGCGCACCGCCTCTGCTGAAATCCTCGTCCTCCTCATCATTTCCGTCTATTCCCTCAAACATATCCTCACCGGGCATAAATCCTGACTCCGCCAAATCGTCCATCTGCTCCTGAAGATTATCTATATCTTCCTCGGAGATACCCATTTTTTCCATAATATCGGTAACGGGCTTTACACCCATTTCTTTTGCACAAGCAAGACAATAGCCTACTGTATTTGATGTGTCGGCAGAGCTTGACACAAACACCACCGCCGGTCTTTTTTTACATTTACTGCATAACATCATTTTTATTTTCTCCTTTCTCCACTGTCTCTGTATATAAGGGAGTATCGGGGAAAGGTACATCCCCTATTTAGTTATAATAACATATTTTACAGTCCACTGTCTATATAAAAAGAAAAATATTTATATCTTGCAGCAAAATACATAAATTACTTTAATATTTACTACATAGGATACAATATTTTTTCTCTCCTAATAAATTAAACAATTAAAATATATTCTAAAAAACCCAAAAATCAACCCGAGTTAAGTATTCCCGTTATTATAATTTCCGGAATATTGATATTATAAATATATTTCAGCAAAAAGGTTGAATCAATTCCTTCTTTCAGTACATTTGATGAACCCGGAGGAAGAAATAAAATCAGTATATATAATACTAAGGATAATATCATCATTATAACAGCAGCTGCTAAAATTCCGAGAATTGCACCGAAAATTTTATTAACCATACCAAGACCGACAGAATTGATTGCCGATGTAAAGGAACGTGTCAGAAGGGATATCACTGCAACTAAAATTGTAAATAAAGCTAATGCTATAATAATAGTAAGCAACTTTAGAGCAATAGGACGTATCAGACCCTCAAGGACCTCCGGAGCGGAAATATCGGTATTTCCGATTTCCTCTGCAAGCTTTGTTTTGTCTATACCTAAGATACTGAGTGCATTTTTTGCAAAATCAGGAATCTCATTTACGAGTGTGTCGGAAATATCCTCGGGCTTTGTTGACATAGTTATCCGCGGCATACTTTCCTCTATTGTTTCTGTTATTTTCGATTGGATAAAGCTGTAATAAAGATTACCGGCTATAAACGAGGCTGCAATAGCTGATATTACCGATGCAACAGCTGCTCCGAAAAAATGCGAAAGTGAATCAAGTATGCCCCTCTTATATCCGCTTATAACAAATAAGGCAACAACTGATACAACCACCAGATCCAGAATATAATTCATAAACAACCCCCCT
>CANRAN010000122.1 GCA_947628595.1 uncultured Clostridia bacterium
AAATGAAATGACAATAACCTTTGAAAGCCGTTCGTCAAATGAGGCATTCGCACGTTCTGCTGTTGCGGCATTCATAGCACAGCTTGATCCGACAGTAGGTGAGCTGAACGATATCCGTACAGCGGTATCGGAGGCGGTTACAAATTGCGTTGTTCATGCCTATAAGGATATAATAGGGAAAATTACGATAAATGTTCGTCTTACAGATAATAACAGTGTAATTATAAAAATAAAGGATAAGGGTTGCGGAATAGAGGATATTGAAAAGGCTATGGAACCGCTATATACAACGGCCCCTGAGGAGGAAAGGGCAGGACTTGGATTTGCTGTCATGCAGAGCTTTTCCGATGATGTAAAGGTACGTTCGGCACTTGGAAAGGGAACGAGCATAACACTTACAAAAAGACTGAGGCTGAGGGTTGCCAATGTCTGAGCGGGAAAATACTGTAAGCCAAAACCTCGGTCTTGTTCATGCCTGTGCAGGAAGATTCAGGGGTCGTGGAATAGAATATGATGATCTGTACCAGGCAGGCTGTATAGGACTTATAAAAGCAGCCGATAATTTTGACCCGACACTCGGATTTAAATTTTCTACCTATGCCGTACCTGTTATAATCGGTGAAATAAAAAGAATGTTCCGTGACGGCGGTGCAGTCAAGGTATCGAGAAGCCTTAAGGAATTGGGAATGAAAATAGGCAGGGAAACAGACAGCTTTGTAAAGCAGTTCGGCAGAGAACCGACAGTTGGTGAGCTTTCGGAAAAGCTTGGTGCATCCGTTGAGCAGATAACCGAGGCTATTTCGGCGACAGCACCACCGGTATCATTGACAGTATCTAACGATGACGGTGAAAGTCAGACAGATATACCTACCGATGCTCCGGATGAGAAAATAACCGAGATTATGTCACTCAGGGCTGAGCTTGACAGACTCAGCGAGGGTGACAGAAGGCTTATTGACCTGAGATTTTATAAACATAAAACACAGTCAGAAACTGCCAAGCTCTTGGGAATGACTCAGGTGCAGGTGTCAAGGAGGGAGAGAAAGGTACTTATTTATCTCAGGGAAAGACTTATATAATGTGTTTGAAATTTTCAGGTATATTAATCCTTTTGAGGGAATATAAATTCATAGAAATTAAAAAATAGGAGAGGATCGTCTATGGAATATTCGCTTAAAAAGGAGAACTGCTCTGTGTGCGACAATATCCTCCAGTCAAGCTCGGAGCAGCCCGTTGATCTCGATTTCAGTCTTCCGGATTACTGCCCCGATATAGAAAGAATACTTAAATGTCGTATGTGTCCGAGCATTACATCAAAAAGTATAACAGGTAACAGACTTGATGTTGACGGTGTTACTGTTATAAGACTTTATTATCTTGATTCCAAAAAACAGGCTATACGCTGCTGTGAGCATAGCAGTCCGTTTGCTTGTTCATTTGAGCTTAAAACAACCTCCTCGGATATGGCGGCAAGTGTCAGGGTGAAAACAGAATATCTGAACTGCCGTGCGGTAAGTCCGAGAAGACTTGATATACATGGTGCATTTACGGTTACGGCATCTGTATATTCAAAGGGCAATCAGGAATATTGCACGGATATTGAGGGGGAGGATATTCAACAGAAAAAGCATGAAGAAACAGTAAGTAATCTCTGCGGAATAGGGCAGCAGCAATTTTCTATAAGTGAGGTACTTGATATAGGTCAGGGAAAGCCTTCACCGGAGAGTATTCTCCGTTCCGAGCTTAATATTAACCTTGATGAAAGTCGGGCGATAGAGGATAAGCTCATGCTTAAAGGCGAGGCTGTACTGCGTGTTCTGTATGTAACCGATATTGAAACGGGTACACAGGATTTTATGTCCTTCAATATTCCGTTCAGTCAGGTAATAGATGTTCCGGGAATCACCGAAAATACGGTCAATGATGTTTCTGTTGATGTTATGAGCTCGGATGTTTCACTCAAATCCGAATTTGATGCTAATAGTACGCTCATTACTCTTGATGCACGCTTGTCTGCACTGGTCTTTGCATATGAACCTATGACTGTGGAGCTGATTGAGGACACGTATTCTACCGCCTACGAGCTTGAGCTTGAATGTAAAAATGTACCTGTAAAGAGGCTTATAGCAAATACTGATATAAAAAGCTCGGTCAAGGAAGAAATAAATACAGGCGACAGCGGTATTACTAAGGTTATAGATCTTTGGTGCGACAGTATTAATTATATAACCGTTGCCGAAAATAATATGCTTAGTGTTCGTGGTAAGCTTAACTGCTGTATGCTTGCGCTTGATAGGGACGGCATACCGTTCTGTTCGGAAAAGGCAGTGGATTTTTCACTCACACCGGATATATCGGAATGTCCTCAGAGTGTTGCCGCTAATACAAATGTAACTGTTCCGAATATTAGCTTCCGTATCACAGGCGATAATACAGTAGAGATAAAAGCTGACCTGAATGTGAGATGCTCAGCCTATGAAAGCACCACACGTAGATGTATAGTTTCAGCAAAAGCCCTTGAGGACAGGATGAGAAAAAAGGACAGTACGGCGGCTCTTACCTTGTATTATGCAGATGAGGGAGAGAGTCTGTGGAATATTGCACAGCTTTATTGTACATCTGTTGAGGCTATACAGATTGAAAACAATATTACGGATGATGTTATACAGGCTCGTGGAATGGTTTTGATACCGATGTAGGAGGAGGACGCATTATGGAAGAAAGAAATATTTACAGGGATATTGCCAAGCGAACGGGTGGTGATATCTATTTGGGAATAGTGGGTCCTGTCCGAACGGGTAAATCAACCTTTATAAAGCGTTTTATGGATACGCTTGTAATACCGAATATAGAGGAAGAAAGCCGCAGGGAAAGAGCAACGGATGAGCTTCCGCAATCATCAGCGGGAAGAACTATCATGACAACGGAGCCGAAGTTTATACCGGAGGATGCGGTCGAGGTAAAGCTTGACGGCGTATCAAGCTTCCGTGTAAGAATGATAGATTGTGTGGGGTATATAGTACCAAGTGCACTCGGATATATAGAAAACGAGACTCCGAGGATGGTAAAAACCCCATGGTTTGATGATGCGATACCCTTTAACATGGCAGCGGAAATAGGCACAAAAAAGGTTATCACAGACCATTCCACAATAGGACTTGTGATAACCACAGATGGCTCAATCAGCGACATTGAAAGAAGTGAATATGAGGAGGCAGAGGAAAGGGTAATAAATGAGCTTAAGGAAATCGATAAGCCGTTTATTGTACTTCTCAACAGTACGGATCCTACTTCAATGCTCACAAGAAATCTTGCCGAAAATCTCAGTGAAAAATACGGGGTACACGTTGAGCCTGTTAGCTGTATGGATCTTGACGAAATGGAAATCAAGAGAATACTTGCAAGGGTACTTTTTGAATTTCCTGTCAAGGAAATTAAGGTAGATATGCCGAAATGGGTATCATCACTTGAAAAGGATCATTGGCTAAGGAGCGCAGTGTTTAACACTATACAGACAGCGGCAGGCGGAGCAGGAAAAATCCGTGAGGTAGCGGATTTTGCGGATAAGATAAAGGAATGTGAATATGTTCTTATGGCGGAAACGAGTGCCGTTGATCTCGGTTCCGGCAGAGCGAGGATGAGGGTAGAGCTTGATCCCACGTTATTTTACAGGGTGCTTGGTGAAAAAACCGGTCTTGATATAAATGATGAGGGCGGTCTGCTTGATGCAATGATGGAGCTTTCGCAGATGAAGAAGGAGTTTGAAAAGGTTCGTCAGGCATACAATGATGTTAATGAAACGGGGTATGGCATAGTTATGCCGTCAATGGAGGAACTTTCTCTTGAGGAGCCGGAAATCATCAAGCAAGGCGGACGTTATGGCATAAGGCTCAGGGCGAATGCTCCGAGTGTACACATGATGAAAACGACTATAAAGACTGAAATAACGCCTATTGTCGGTTCCGAGCAGCAATCTGAGGAGCTTGTAGAGTATCTTCTCAGAGAATTTGAGGAAGATCCGCTTAAGATATGGGAATCAAATCTTTTTGGAAAATCTTTGCATGAACTTGTCAATGAGGGACTTCACAATAAGCTTTACCGTATGCCCTCGGATGCACGCAACAAGGTAAAGGAAACCATTGAAAGAATAATCAACGATGGATGTAACGGACTTATATGTATTATCCTATAAATATAAAAATGAGCGGCTGCAAATTAACACCTTGCTGCCGCTCATATCTTGTGGTATGAATGGATAATGAATACACACCTTACGCCTGTAATTTGGCAAGTATGCTGTTTCCTTTGGAGTCTATTGCAACAATAGCCGGAAAATCCTCAACATAAAAACGATATATTGCCTCAGTTCCGAGATCCTCATA
>CANRAN010000123.1 GCA_947628595.1 uncultured Clostridia bacterium
CTTTTTAATTCTCAGTCAGAATCGGATTGTTCCAAGGTATATAAGCGGATAGCTATTGCAACAGAGTAAATAACTAGGAAAATGATACCTCTAAGGGCTTTGCGAACCTTACAGATAAGGAACGTGCAATGGTTGATAGGTTGATAAGATTTGGAGAAAAACAGTTTATGATAAATGGAAAAAGAAGTACAGCTAAAATGACATGGCAGGAGTTTACGGAGTGGGAGCGTACCATGTACCGGACAAAGACTGGAATCCCATCAGTTCCGATAAGAATCTGCTTATACTTTTGACTTCTCCTGTTCATCTGTTTGGCAATAAGTCTTTCCGTGACATCATCAGCGAAATTGACTTTGGCATTTGAATAATAACATAATCTACCATTATACTTATAATATGAAAGGGGCTGTCGCACAAGCGTAAAAAAACGCAGTGCGGCAGCCTTTGTATTTTGCATAAAAGAAAATAAATATATAGAATGAATGAAAAATACCATGACGAAAATGATAAAAATAAAAAATTTGCATGACAAAAAGACGTAACCGAATTACGTCATCTATTTAAAGAATAAGTGCTTTGGAACAGTGCAAAAGCACAGCGGAAGTCAGTAAAAATCGTTCGGGTGCAATCTGCCCCCAAGCTGTCAAACGCTCCTTATCAGTCTGAAACTTTTGCTCTATATGAAATCCTGCAACGACTTGACCAATTATTTGTTGCACACGTTCCATTATCAGTTTTTCTTTACTCCTAAAGTGATAGTTAATTAAGCCTAATCCAATATCTGCTTTTTCTGCAATCATACGGGCGGTAATATCTTTAGTATTGCCGTTGTACTGTTCAATCAATTCCGTTGTGACCTCAATAATGCGATTTTTTACATTGGCATTTTTGCTCATAGCAGACCCTCCTTGAACGATGTTCAAATATGTTATACTCACTTTATTTCCATTTGTCAAGTAGCATTATTCTCGGTCAACCGAACAAAAGCAACAGATTGCAGTGAATATTTGATGAATTATTTACCCTCGCTATGGGAAGAGTGACGGTAACGTAACCGCTCTTGGAGATCGTACCAACGGTTAGGGCCGAGCCTGTCTCGGTGACTGCGCTTTTCTGATACTCTCTCCGGCGGATTTAAAAGCTATTGAACGGGATTCTTTTGAGTGCTATAATGAAACTGAAATTTTATCGCTGTGGAAAATTAAAGCGCAGCAGAGAGGAGAAATCATATGAAACATAGGCTTATGAGGGTCACCATGAGCTTGCTCGCCTCAGCGCTAACTCTGGCGTATCCTCTGTCGGCGGTCGCCGTATCCGAGCCGGAGCCGGAGCCGGAGCAGCTCGCGGAAAAGACTGAGAATACGGAAGGCGTATTTTCGGACGGAGATAATTCGGACTTGATAGCACCGATAAACGAGGACTTCATAGAATATTTTGAGAATCCGGATAGCCGCAGCGGAGCCGAGCCTTCTCCGCTCAATCTCGACTATCTTACGGACAGCTACGCGGACAGCAGTCTTGCGACACCCGAGCCTCTGCCCGAAAGCTATGACCTCAGGGATTACGGCAGGGTGACTAGGGTAAGAAATCAGGGTATGTACGGAACCTGCTGGGCGTTTGCGGCACTTTCATCTGCGACTTCAAGCATTTTGGAGCAGTTCCCTACAGCTACGTTTTCTCCGGTTCATCTCAACTGGTTTTCGTTTGTAGGTGATGCTGACGCTGAGATGTATCAATATAAATATGATTCGCTGCCGAATGAATCCATATTTAATTTTGGCGGAAACAACAGTATCTCGGTGGGCACTCTTTCGGCTTGGAAGGGTCCTGTAAGCTCGGAGGCTTTGCCTTATAATTCAATAACGGAAAACGGAGAGGATTTATCGGCATTTGAGAATATGCGTTACGATGCAGATTATCATCTTCAAGATGCATTCTTTGTTCCGGTAAATTCAGATGGGGCATGGTTGATATTGAGGTTGCGAAAAAGACCTTGATGAAATACGGCGGCTTGTCGATGGCTTATTGCAGCGACCAGGAATATTTCAACGATGACACTTGTGCGCAATATTGCCCGATGACTCTTGACGAAGTGCCGCCAGATCACGAGGTTCTCATAGTGGGCTGGGACGATAATTACCCGAAGGAGAATTTTAACGAGGACTACCGTCCGGAAAACGACGGTGCGTGGCTTGTTCAAAATAGCTGGGGAACCCTTTACGATAAGCTTGGAGGTTATTTCTGGCTCTCGTACGAGGATAAGACCATTTACGAATCCGGCTGCTTCAGACTCGAGCCGGCGGACAACTATTCCGAAAACTATCAGCTTGATACGGGCGGCTGGACCATGTCTGTGACAGGAGAAAGGACCCACGGCAGCGCAACGAGCAGCTACGCCGCAAATCTCTTTACGGCTAAGGAGGACGAGCAGCTTGAGGCTGTTTCGTTCTACACAACAGACGCCGACGCCGAGTATCAGATAAGTGTATATACAAATCCAAAGGATAACGACCCGACCTCGGGCGAGCTGGTTTACTCGGGCGAAAAGGGTACGGAGCCTTATGCAGGCTATCATACCGAGGAGCTTGACAGCGCGGTAGAGCTTGAAAAGGGCGACGACTTCGCCGTTGTTATAAAGATTACAAATCCAAAATTCGATTTCCCGATAGCCCTAAATACGTCGTATACCACCTATCCGAGTGTGGATGAGCTTGAATATTCGGGCGCTCGCGGCAAGAGCTTCGTCAGCGGCGACGGCGAAAGCTGGACGGATGCGGTTGATTACTCATGTTATATAATGGACAGCGGAACATATTTGCATTTTCTCGTCAGCAACGCCTGCATAAAGGCATTTACAAATCCAATACCGTCGGAGGGGGAGGCCGTTTCAAACATTCGCTTTTCTCTCTTAGAGGGACCGGTCGCCCTCGGTTCAAGGCTCACCTTGGAGGGTGCGGATACGATAATGTACCAAATCGATGACGGCGAGGCGAGGACATACAACGGCGGCGTCACAATAGACAAGCCGTGTACCGTTAAGGCGTGGGGCGTTAAAAACGGCAAGAGCGGAAACAAGGTGAGTCGTACATATACACAAGCGGCGGGTCAGCTTAATTATCTTACGCTCGAGCGCAACGGAGAGATAGAAAACGTTGAAATCGGAAAGGACAATAAGGCGTTTATCACAATAAATAAAGGTGATTCCCCACTCTCTCTCCTTGCGTGCAGCGCCGATGATATAAGTATAGACGGAGAAAAAATAGGCTCGGACGAGTGGTCGCAGGAATTTTCGCTTGGCGATGGCGAATCAAGAAAGGATATAAAAATTGAAGTGTCCGGCGCCGGAAAGGAGACCACAGAATATACTGTTAGCCCTGTAGATATTGATGTTGCATATTCCGTAATTGGCCTTGATATAGAAACGGAAAAAATAAATTATGACCAAAACGCATATGAGGTGCTTGACGAAAACGGAAAGCCGGTAGAAAGCGGCTCGGTAATTTCCGATTATGTTGAATTAGCCGGCGAAGGCTCAGTGCATCAAAAATTCTTTATTTATGATAAAGCGAGCGGTAAACTGATAGACAGCATACCGGTTCCGCAGCGCCAGCAGACTGATGATGTCAGGGGCAGACCGACTGCGGCTGTCGATTGGGTTGGTGCAAGGACGGAGTACAGCTATGACAATGCCAATAATCTGACGGCGGTTAAGGATGCACTTGGCGGAACAACAAAGTATGTCTATTCGAGCAATGGCGAGCTTTTGAGCGTTACCGATGCAAACGACAACAAGACCGAGTATCAATACGATACACATGGCAGGCTTATCAATACGATTTTGCCGAACGGTGAAAGCACGTCTATGACCTATGACAAGGAAGGCAGAGTTCTGACATCTACCGATGCAAACGGAATTGTCGGCAAGTCTGAATACGACAGTGTGGGCAATATGACTAAGAAGACGGTAGGAAATGACGTCACAACCTACACATATACGGCTAACGGATTGATTGACACCGTAACCCATTATGCAGATTGCACAAAATATGAGTATAATAATTTAAACCAACTCGTCAGAAAAGTCTTGCAGGACGGTACAAAAATAGAGTATACTTATGATATCGGCGGCAATCTAACAAAAATTTCCACACCGTACACAAGCACAAGCTATGGCTATGATAAGCTGAACAGGCTTATTCGTGTTGTTGACCGGGGCGGCAAAGCAACGCTTTATGAGTATGACAAAAACGGCAACCGCTCTGCTGTCCGTTACGCTAACGGCATTGTTGCAACTTA
>CANRAN010000124.1 GCA_947628595.1 uncultured Clostridia bacterium
TTGTATCCCCTACTTCAATATTTTTAAAATAAACGTTGCTCTCGTCAAGTGTCACCTGATATAATTCACCGTTTTCATCATCCTCGGTATAGAATTGGACAACCATAACATAATGATTTATTAAAGCATAATTACTACCGTCAACAAAAACCGTTTTGTCGGTACAAACCGCATCGGCAGTACCGGCAGCACTCTTAAAGCTTTCGTCCTCGTAATACATCGAATAAACCGAGCAAATACCTATTATGCATCCTATAATTACCACTACTGAGAATATAACAAAAGCTATGGGGGGTATATTGAATTTTCTTTTGCCATTATAATTATAATTGTATTTCGCCATTCCATACACCCCAATATCTATGTATATTCCCGATTTTTCAAAAAACGTATCATTAACTTAGATTATATCACCCAAATACACAAAATGCAATGATTTTAATTCAGACTCAGCTATCAGCCTTATTTAATGTCCTTACTTTTTCCCGACCCACTCGAAATATCATTCCACACCACATATGCACATATATTAACGCAATAATCCGTTAAATCAGAATTATCTTCACCCATAACAGAGTCATTTATATTAACCGCACATGAACCGTCCTCTATATTTGTCATACCGTTTTTTTCCTCTTCATTGATTCGATTTTCTTTGTTTTCCAATGAATATTTATAGAGAACCAAACCCTCGTCGATATCGGGTATATCAATCTCACCGTATATATTATAGCCGAGGTATTTATTTTCAAAATCATAGTAATCCGTAAATCGTGCCGTAAACTCCCTGCTGAGCTTATAAGTATTTTTTTCAAGCTGTGTGGCAGGTATAAAATAAATAGGCTTGAATTCAGTTTCTATATCTCTTGTTCTATATGCCATGCTGTTAAGAATACAGCTCCCCCTGCCTATACCGTCAATAACCACCATGTACTTATTTGATGTTGACGTGTGTTCATTATCACACTCAACATCATAAAACAAAATTCCGTTCAGCTTGCTTTTAAGCGTAATCTCATAATCAATCGTACAGGCTGTGTAGGCTCTCTGTAAATAATCATAATATTTATATTCACTA
The DNA here is from genome assembly GCA_947628595.1 of uncultured Clostridia bacterium. Taxonomy (GTDB): domain Bacteria; phylum Bacillota; class Clostridia; order Oscillospirales; family Acutalibacteraceae; genus UBA1213. The sequence continues at coordinate 1,079 of CANRAN010000124.1, forward strand.
CTGACATTATCAATATTTTTTTCCGTTACAGAATATCCCGAAAAATAGCCGACAGCTTCGGGGCTTTCCCCTGCGTCATTATCCTCGCCATCATCAATAAATTCATAATTTATCTCCCCACTGCCCTGTTCCATATATACATAACTGTATGCACCGTTTTTCGTATCCCTTATAATCGACACAAACGGACGGGTTTCATTTGAAGTTATTTTTATAACATACTTTCCGTTAAGCCTCATGATTCTTCCCACACTTAACTCCTGTATATCCAATATATCGCCCTTATTACTCATACCCGTATCAAAATTAATCAAAAATATAATGGCGGCTGCTACAACCACAAGAGCTATGATAGCTATTCCTCCGTACCTTAAAATCTTTTTGCCCAACATTGTTTTTCTTATATATGAATACGTTACCTCCGAGCCGAAGTCACCTATTGCACTACCTGTAAAATCATAATTATTATTGTCAGCAAAATATTCGGGACTTGTAAATTTTCCGACAGGAAATTTACATTTAGGACATTTCTTTACGTTATCAGAGATTGGAAAACCACATTCGGGACAGTTAATTTTTGACATATAGTCACCTCCTAAGAACACCGTAAACCAATTTAATTTTAAATAGTATTTTTGTCTTTGTCAATAGTGTTATCGGAATATCGCAATGAACTAATTTGTTTTGTCGGCATAAAATATTAATAAAAAGAGAGAGGTGATTAAATTGGGCATACCTGCTATTATGGTGTCGTCTGTTACCTATGCTCTCAGGGGACAAAAAATTCTGAGGTCGTTCGGAATAAAATCGGAAATTGAAAGAACGGCAAGGCGTGCCGACGAAAAAAGCTGCAGCTACAGCATAGTGGTAGCTCAGGGCAAAGCAGACGAAGCGGAAAAAATTCTTATAAAGCACGGTATAAAGGTTATCGGGCATACAGAAAGGCTCGGTGAAAAATGATATATCTCGATAATTCTGCCACCACCTACCCGAAGCCGCAGACGGTATTGACATCCTCTATGGCGGCAATGCGTGCCTCGGCAAATCCGGGCAGGAGCGGTCATAATATGTCGCTTGCCGCTGCGGAAAAAATCTATTCCGCACGTCGGACGGCGGCTGATTTTTTCGGAGTGGAAAATGAAGAAAATATTATTTTCACTCCAGGCTGTACAACCTCGCTTAATATGGCGATAAAGGGACTTCTTCAAAGCGGGGATCATGTTGTTGTTTCCTCAATGGAGCATAATGCTGTAATGCGTCCTCTTGAACGGCTAAAAAGCAAAGGGATAAGCTATACAAAGGCTGATGTTTTTATCGGTGATGATGATAAAACAACGGACAGCTTCAGACATTCGATAAATGCAAAAACCAGACTGATTATATGCACTCAAGCATCAAATGTGTGGGGAATACGACTTCCTATTGAACGATTATGTGCATTGGCTCATGCATATGGTCTATTATTTATTGTCGATGCTGCACAAAGTGCCGGTGTAATACCGATAGATATGCACGAGGGCTATGATGTACTGTGTACGGCGGGTCACAAGGGACTTTATGGCCCTATGGGTACAGGTCTTATGATTTTATCGGGGAATAATACTATGCAGACCATCATCGAGGGCGGAACAGGAAGCAATTCTTATTCACTCGAACAACCTGGGGATCTCCCTGATCGTTTTGAGAGCGGAACACCAAATTTTCCCGGTATTATGGGGCTTAAAAGCGGAATTGAATTTGTCGGTTCCCGCAAAATAGAGAAAATTGCGGAACATGAATTTAGATTGATAAGGTATCTGTACGGAAAACTGGAGAAAATGCCTAAAATCAAGCTGTACACTCCGATGCCTGATGACAGATATTTTGTACCTGTCCTGTCATTCAATGTGGACGGATATGACAGCGAGGAGGTAGCCGCAATTCTTAACAAAAATAATATAGCTGTACGTGCCGGGCTTCACTGTGCGCCGTGTGCACATGAGGCCATGGGTACACTTGACTGTGGTGCAGTGAGGATATCCCCCTCCGCATTTACAAAGCCAAATGAAATTGACAGGCTTATTTATATCCTGTCAAAATCACTCTGACAGAATCATTATTTAAAAAGGGCTGCCATACTCCTTCAACGGGTATGACAGCTCATTATTTATATATACAACTATTATGTTATATCTTTTCAAAAAAACTATACGTCAGACAGTTGTTTTATAATACCGCAGCATTTATAGTTATTCAATGCACTATATTCTACCTCAACATTTTTTTCCCTCGCAAGCTGCCTGATATGCTCAAGCTCCGGACTTGTGCGGTATTTTTCGTCAATTATAATTTTCCACGGGACACGTCTGAGCAATACTCTTGTGGTTTCCCCTATTCCCGGTTTTATAAAATTAATATTATCAATACCATACATATCCGAAATTATTTTCACATCTTTCATTCCGACACATCCTGTTGTAGCCTTTTCAGCCTGTAAATTAAAGCGGAATTTGTCTGTAATATAATCAATAAATTCGTAGGTTCTGTCCTCTGCCGATAATCCTTTATAAAATGCGGCACCGTGAAAATCCCGCTCCCCTATAATATCATTTCTCAAAAGGGTTCTGCTTATAAGTCCGCAAACGGTACAATTAAGGCAGGAACTGGGAATCATTATATCATCATGCGTTCCGCATAAATCCGTCAGATATGCCGGATCCGCAAGAACGGCGAGATTATCGGAAACACCGTCAAAATTTGTTATTTCCTTTTTAAGCTCCCCATAGATAATTCCCTTGCCCGTCCACCCGTCAACAAATTGCAGGTTCTCCGCACTATGCCTTTGAAGAATATAATTAATTGCGTTCCTGTCAATGCCACGATCCCTAATTATGGAAATTGAGTAATGCGGACATTCATACCCGTATTTTTTCCTTATGTAACGTCTTATTAGTATTCCTATGGGTGTACCGGCTCTTGCAAGGGATACGATAACCACCCTTTCTCCCCTTTGCTCTGCAATTTTATCAGATACCCTTGCCACGGCATCGGCTGTATTTTGTCCGAAAACCTCCAACGATCTTTCGTATATTCTGATATAAGCATCTGTCGGGCGATATTCAAGCGGAAGCATTTCCGAATAATGCGTTCCTCCTTGTATTCTTTTTTCTCTCTCCTTTGTAGGCAAAGGCTCAACCAAGCCTGT
>CANRAN010000125.1 GCA_947628595.1 uncultured Clostridia bacterium
GAATATAATGCACATAAAAAATAATTCCTGTCTATGTTTTCCGGAAAAATTGTTCTGTATTCGTCCGGAAAGCGTGGAATATATTTATATATTATTTTCCTGTGGGTATCAATATCGGGTTTGTATGCCGTAAAAATAAATGCCGATTGTGGGGGAACGTCATTTATTTTATTTCTGTATATCAGCATATCACATGGAGGCAAATCATTAGGTGTATTGACGGTTTTCAGTGTGCCGCCGGTATTCTTATAATATTCCGCCGCACGTTTTCCATAAAAACAGGACATTTCCGTGCAAACAGTAATTTCCGATACAAACGAAAAGAGCCTTTCTATAAATTCGTGACATTCCGCAAGTGGGTCATGCACACACACCTTGAAACTGTCCATAGGAAACGAGCCGAGAATATCAAGAATGAAATTTTCCATAAGTCGGATATTCAGAGTGTTATCGCAAAAACGTTCAATGGGATAATCTTCGGGTATAAGATTCTCACCACACAGCACGGTATCGGTTACATCCTTTATATATGGATATATTCTATTAAAATTAGGCTTACCATGATAATATCTATGCTTTATGCTAAGGACGGATATATCGTTTCCGCTGCATATTTCCCTTTCTGTGTGGCTTTTTCGGAAAAGTGATGTGAGCCTGCGCTTGATTCCCGAACCCTTAAGCTTTTTTATGTCAAGTACAACGATCAAAATATCACCGCTTTGCAGTTTTCTACAAATATATGCACGGAAATACATAAAAATTACAGGGAAAATATTTTATCTACGTTGAAAAGGCTTGATTTATGTACTATAATATTTACAATGGATTTTTTAAGGGAGTGTTTTATTATGAATGAAATTATCAAAGCAATGATCGAACGCAGGAGTATTAGAAAATTCAAGCCGGATATGCCGTCAAGGGAGGAAATAGATACTCTGATAGAAGCGGGACTTTATGCTGCAAGCGGTAGGAATTTTCAGGGAGTAAAAATAATATCCGTCACTAATAAGGAGCTGAGGGATGAGATATGCGAGGAAAACCGTAAGATAGGCGGTTGGGACGAGGGCTTTGACCCGTTTTACGGTGCGCCTGTTATTCTTATAGTATTGGCTGATAGAAGCCGTCCCACGTACTTGTATGACGGGAGCCTTGTGATGGGTAATCTTATGCTTGCTGCTCATTCACTCGGAATGGGAAGCTGTTGGATACATCGTGCAAAGGAAGAGTTTGAAGGAGATATAGGCAGAAAGCTTCTTAAGAGGCTTAATATACAAGGTGATTGGGAGGGCATAGGACATTGTGCCTTCGGATATCCTGACGGAGAAACTCCGAAGATACCCGAAAGAAAGCCCGAAAGAGTATATTACATTGATTAACAGTATGTTTGAAAAAGTCGCATAACAGGATTTTTTTGGAAAAACCGCTTTTGACAAAGTACCCGAATTATATGGATTATAATTTGGGTACATATTTTTAAGAGGTGGTTTGGGTTGAAGGTCCGTGAGTATGCCGCAATAAAAAAATTACGTAAAGTTGATTTAGGTCAGGGAGCAAAAAGTATTATTGTACATATAGCAACCTTTGTATGCGGATTTCTTGCGGCAAAAGCATCCATTTTTGAGGCATATGCACCGTTTGGAATATCCGTAGTTGCCGCTGTGCCGTTTCCTATGGTATTTTCAGCCTTTCTCGGTGCACTTGCAGGCTATGTAATTATGCCTGCGGGCGGGGGCAGTTTCCGATATGTTGCCGCAATGGTGGCTGTTATGGCAATACGCTGGACGCTGAGCGATATAAAAAAAATAAACCGACATTTTCTTTACAGTGCCATTGTAAGCCTTGTGCCGACCTTTGCAACCGGACTCGCAATGATGAGTGTGGGCGGTTTTTCTCCAAGACTTTTTTCACTATATACGACAGAGGCGCTTCTCAGTGGTGCGGCTGCTTATTTTATTTCAAGAACTGTGGTTATGCTTTCGGGGACAAGAAGTCTTGGTATGCTTATGCCCCAGGAGCTTGCCTGCCTTATAATGAGCGGCTGTATAGGAATACTTGCACTTTCGGATTTCACTGTGGGTACATTGTCAATAGGTAGAATTTTTTCAGTGGTTATAATTCTTTTTTCAGCAAGATTCGGAGGAATACCGGGTGGTGCAATATCAGGAATAGCAACAGGTGTAGTTCTGAGTCTTGCCTCGGAGGATTTTGCCTTTATCGGCTCAGCTTATGCTTTCGGCGGCCTTATGGCGGGATTATTTTCACCTGTGGGGAAGATAGCAAGCTCGGCGGCATTTATACTAAGTTCTGTCGTTACAGGTATGCAGACCGGAGATACTGCAAATATTATAAGAGTAATATATGAAATAATAATAGCATCTATTATATTTGTAGTTCTGCCGAAAAATACAGCAAGCTTTCTCAAATCGGTATTTATATCAAAAAACGATGATGACCATGCGGACGGACTCAGGAAATCAATCATAATGCGGCTTGATTTTGCTTCAAAGGCATTATCAAACGTATCAGATGATGTGGAGGAGATATCTCAGAGGCTATCTAAAATAGTAACTCCCACAATGGATAGTGTATATAAGGAGGCTGTCGAAAATACCTGCTCACGCTGCGGAATGAAGGTGTTCTGCTGGGAGCATCGTGACGGAGTTAGCCTTGAATCCTTTGAATATGTAAGCGGAAAACTTAAGGAGGACGGAGAAATAAAGGCGGACGGTTTTCGTGAGGACTTTAAGAAAAAGTGCTGCCGTACAAATGAAATGGCAAATGCCGTAAACAAAAGCTATAAACATTATCTTGCCTCGGAAGCGGCGGAAAAAAGAATAGATGAGGTACGTCAAGTTGTAGCAGGGCAATTCTGTGGTCTGGGTGATATACTCGGAGAAATGGCGGAGGAATATTCAAATTATGAGGTATTTGATGATGACCTTGCCGAGCAGATTACAATAAAGCTCAAGGAATTAGGTCTTACGCCTAACAGTGTAAGCTGTCGTATTGACTATCTCGGAAGAATGACAATAGAAGCGGAAACGGCGGATACCGACAGAAAGAAAATAAAGCGTGCACTTATGGTGCATGAGATATCGAGACTTTGCGGAAGAAATTTTGATACACCGAGCCTTACATCTGCATTCGGAAGTCTTCGTATAACTATGTGTGAGCGGCCGTGCCTTGATGTGGAAATTGCCGGAAGTCAGCACACGTGCGGTGACGGCAGACTTTGCGGAGATCATATAACATATTTTACGGACGGAACGGGAAAGCTTAATGCTATAATAAGCGACGGCATGGGAACAGGAGGAAGAGCCGCCGTTGACGGTGGTATGGCCTCGAGCATAATGGAAAAGCTTCTTAAGGCAGGTCTTGGATACGACTGCTCACTGAAAGTTGTCAATTCAGCGTTGCTTGTTAAATCGGGAGATGAATCTCTTGCAACACTTGACGTTGTATCTGTTGATTTATATAACGGGAAAACTGTTTTTATGAAAGCCGGTGCGGCACTTTCATTTATACGAAAGCTTGGCGATATGTACAGGGTAGAAACTCCGTCCTTGCCGGCAGGAATACTCCCACAGGTAGAATTTACCTATACGGAGGATGAGCTTATGGAGGGTGACATAATAGTAATGGTGTCGGATGGTGCTATTGCAACGGGTGAGGACTGGATAGAGAGAATCATACAGTCATGGGAGGATAAAAGTATGCAGCAGCTTGCCGATTGTATAATTGATGAGGCCGTTGCAAGGAGAAGTGACGGTCATGACGATGATATAACTGTCATAGCAATGCAGATAAAAAGTAACTGAAATTATATGTTTTTTTATTTTATAATTGACTTATAGGACGGTTTATTATATAATTTAAGTAATTTCAGGCAACTGTATAAAAAGGAGGTAATTATGACAAAGTACGTTTGTAATGTGTGTGGCTATGTATATGAGCCTATTGACGGTGATCCGGATAACGGCATAGCTCCCGGCACACCCTTTGAGGATATTCCGGACGATTGGACCTGTCCTCTTTGCGGTGTAGGCAAGGAAAATTTTTCCCCTGAGGAGTAATAAATGAAGGTAAAGCGGCTGTCGCATCAGGCTTTTTCGGTGTCTGTGTGGCGGTTGCTTTATATTTTTAAATCAGTATGACAGCGGTATGGGTGATTTATATGTGGAACGGAAGAAGATATTATTCTCTTGATGCATATTTAAAAGAAAAATTCGGGCAAAAACTGTATAAGCTTTCCCTTGACGG
>CANRAN010000126.1 GCA_947628595.1 uncultured Clostridia bacterium
CTGTGTGGCGGTTGCTTTATATTTTTAAATCAGTATGACAGCGGTATGGGTGATTTATATGTGGAACGGAAAAAGATATTATTCTCTTGACTCGTATCTTAAAGAAAAATTCGGACAAAAGCTTTATAAGCTTTCGCTTGACGGCGGTATGACCTGTCCTAACCGTGACGGAAGAATATCACACGGCGGTTGTATATTTTGCAGCGGTGGGGGATCGGGGGATTTTTCGGCTTCTGCCTCACTTGAAACAGATAAGCAGATAGAATACGCAAAGTCTCTTATTTCCAAAAAATATTCCGGCAACAGATTCATAGCATATTTTCAGTCATATACAAACACCTATGCACCTGTTGATTATCTGAAAAAGCTTTTTATACCTGTTATAATGCGTGATGATATAGCTGTACTTGATATAGCAACACGACCGGATTGCCTTGAGCCCGAAAAGCTTGAGCTTATTTCGGAGCTTGTAAAAATCAAGCCCGTATGGGTGGAGCTTGGTCTGCAAAGTGCAAATAACAAAACTGCCGCTCTTATCAACAGGGGGTATGCCAATGAGGTATATGAACAGGCGGTTAAAAATCTGCATATTGCAGGGGCAGAGGTCATAACACATATGATTATAGGTTTGCCGCATGAAAAGCAACCGAATATGCTTGATACAGCCCGTTATATAGCAAAGTGCGGCTCAGACGGTATAAAGCTTCAGCTATTGCACATACTTGAGGGAACAAGGCTTGCCGGAATGTACGCTGATGGAGAATTTGAGGTTTTGTCACAGCAGGAATATATCAGCCTTGTATGCGATATTATTGCAGTATTGCCGAAAAACATTGTTATCCACCGACTGACGGGTGACGGCGACAAAGCAAAGCTTATAGCACCGAAATGGAGCTGTGATAAGCGAAAGGTACTGAATCTTATTAACCATGAATTAAAGGTTCGCAATATAATACAGGGATGTTTTAACTGACGGTTTTATTTTTTGACGGATAATGCTTTTTCTTGAAGCCGAAATTCATGATTTCCTTATGATAAATTACATTTATCTCCGCACCGAGCATAAAACAGATAAGACACAGGTAAATCCACATCATCAGAATTGCAAGCTTTGTAAGACCCCCATAAATGGAAAAACCGTTAAAATCATCGACATATACAGATATCCCGAATGAAAGTAAAAGCCACATACTCGAACAGAATATCGCCCCCGGAAACTGACTTTTGATCCCGTATTCCCGTCTTAGAGGCTTATCAATGTTGGGAGCTCGGCTGTAAAGAATGGCAAAAAGAAAGCTGAGATAAATATAGAATACAGGATATCTCAGGTTATATATTATACCGATAATATCGGGCAGACAGCGTATATATGGGATCAGAAAATTATTCAGGGTTGTACCGAGGATTATTATAAGCATGGTTAATATAACTATGGCAAAAAACAGAACGGTGAGCAGAACAGATCTCAGACGCAGCAACAGCCAGTTACGATCCTCATAGGTATTGTGTATGCGATTCAGACCGTTTGTTATTATGTGTATTCCCTGAGCCGAGGTCCAGAGGGTTACAAGCAGAGTAATTACAGATATACCGGAGGAATTGTCAGATACGCTGACAATTATCTCTGAAACATATTCGCTTGCCTTTTCATTGAGAACCTCATCAAGTATATTCTCAAATGATTCAACGGATATATTGAAATTCCGTAAGACCGAAATTGAAAACATAGCAAGAGGGAAGAAGGTAAGTATGAGAAAGAAAGCACATTGTCCCGCTATTGCGGTAATGTTATCCCTTTCGCATTTATCTAAGAACGGGGTTATATGTTTTCTTATTTTGTCAAGCCTGCCTGTCAATATTCTTTCCTCCTTATCTGTATGTAATATTTGTATCCTTATAAGATTTTATGCAGTTTTTGATATAAAATACAATAAAACGGAACGTAATGGCATTGATTTTTTGGTATAATAATGTATAATATAGTAGTACGAAAAATTGAAAGGAAGATGTAAGTGAAGCTTATTACAAATAAGGTCTACGGAGCGGAGGATATCCTTCCGAAGGATAGCTATAAATGGCAGTTTGTTGAGGAAATAATGCGTGGTCAGGCTCAGTCCTACGGCTTTAAGGAAATACGTACCCCTGTTTTTGAGCATACCGAGTTGTTTAATCGCTCAGTGGGAGATACAACGGATATTGTACAAAAGGAAATGTACACCTTTACGACAAAAGGCGGAGACTCTCTCTCGCTCAAACCGGAGGGAACAGCCGGAGCTGCAAGGGCAATGCTTGAGCATGGTCTGTATAATGACGGATATCCGATAAAGGTATATTATCTCACTGCCTGCTATCGTTATGAAAAGAAAAATTACGGCAGACAGAGAGAATTTCACCAGTTCGGCATGGAGGTGTACGGAGCACCGTCACCATATGCTGATGCTGAGGTAATTTGTGCGGCTAATTCTATTTTTGACCGTCTTGGGGTGAAAAATATCAGTCTCGAAATAAACTCCATAGGCTGTCCGGATTGCCGCCCTAAATATCATAAGGCACTCAGGGAATATTTTGAGAAAAACAAGGAGTGTCTTTGCGACACTTGTAGGACAAGGCTTGAACGTAATCCCATGAGAATACTTGACTGTAAGGAAAAGGAATGTTCGGAGATTGCAAAAGGTGCGCCAAAGGTTCTTGATTATATTTGCGATGACTGTAAGGGGCATTTTGAGGGAGTAAAAAGCTGCCTTGATGCTGCGGGAATAAAATACACCGTTAATCCTACAATAGTAAGAGGACTTGATTATTATACACGCACAGTATTTGAATTTGTTGCCGACGAAATAGGGACAGTATGCGGCGGCGGAAGATATGACGGTCTTATAGAGGAACTCGGAGGTCAGCATACACCCTCTCTTGGCTTTGGAATGGGCATGGAAAGGCTGCTGATACTTCTTGATAAGCAGGGGATAGAGGCTGAAAAGCCGCTTAATTGTGATTTATATGTTGTAGGTCTTAGTGAGGCGGCAAAGCTAAAGGCATTTTCAATAGTTGAGGGTGTGCGTAATTCCTCACTTATTGCCGAGGGTGATATAGTCGGAAGAAAGCTTCGGCCGCAGATGAAATATGCGGATAAAATCGGTGCAAAATACAGTATGGTAATTGGTGATGATGAGCTTTTTGCCAATAAGGCAACCGTTAAGAATATGTTTACGGGTGCAAAGAAAGATGTACCTCTTGATGACGGATTTTATGAGGCATTTTTTTCTTTCTATGTAAACGGGGCACAGGATGCACTTATGGAAAAATTAGGACTTGATACAGAGGAGTAATAGAAATGGCAGAATTTATGACAGGACTTAAACGCAGTAATTATTGCGGAGAACTGCGTGCTGAAAATATAGGACAAACCGTAACGGTATGCGGTTGGGTGCAACGCCGCCGTGACCTCGGACATATGCTTACTTTTATCGAACTGCGGGACAGAACGGGGATTGTCCAGCTTGCCTTTGACGAGAATACTGATAAGGATGTATTTGCAAAGGTTACCTCGGTACATTCGGAATATGTTCTTGCGGCTGTGGGTAAGGTAAGGGAAAGAAGTAATAAGAATAAGAATATCCCGACAGGTGATATTGAAATTGAGGTAACAGAACTGAGAATACTCGGAGAAAGCGAAACACCTCCGTTTGAGATATCAGATGACTGTAAGACAGCGGAGCTTAGCCGGCTGAAATACAGATATCTTGACCTCCGCCGACCTGAACTTCAGAAAAATCTTATATTCCGTCATAAGGTTGCAAAGGTGACAAGAGATTATTTTGATGAGAACGGCTTTATAGAAATAGAAACACCTATGCTTATAAAGTCCACACCCGAGGGAGCAAGAGATTTTCTTGTTCCGTCAAGAATACATAAGGGATCATTCTATGCATTACCGCAGTCGCCGCAGATGTATAAGCAGCTCTGCATGGTTGCCGGCTTTGACAGATATATGCAGATAGCACGCTGTTTCCGTGACGAGGATCTTCGTGCAGACAGGCAGCCTGAATTTACACAGATTGACCTTGAAATGTCCTTTGTCGATATGGAGGATGTTCTTGAGATAGGTGAGGGATATATAAAGCGTCTTTTCAGGGAGGTACTTGATATTGATGTTCCCACACCGTTTCCAAGATATAC
>CANRAN010000127.1 GCA_947628595.1 uncultured Clostridia bacterium
GTGTCGCCCTTAATTCCGGCATCGGTAACTATGGCATATTTGCTGAAGTGGTCGGTTATGAATGTAACATATTCGCCGTCATAACTGCTTTGCATTTTCTCGGTTGTTCCGTCACCGTTTACGCGGTACACCTCTATATTTTCATCGCCACCTTTATATGGTATCTTAACGGCAACATTACCGTTCGGCTGAATCTTTTCGCCGTTTTCAGTCAAAGATATATCATAATATGCACAAGCTTCCTTGCCACTAATTTGTACATCTTCCGGTTTCAGTTCAGATACTTCAAGTTTTATATTTGCACCTATATTACCGATTACTGTAATATTTGTTTTAGTGTCTGTCAACTCATTATCCAAAGCCACAAAAGGTATGCTGCATTTCTTAGCATAGCTTTCGGCACAGCTGTTTTTATAACCGTAAATAACAAGATTATCACAATCGTAAAATACATCATCACTGCTTATCACCTTAACACTCTTAGGTATAGTTATGCTTGTAAGTCCTGCACAACCTCTAAATGCCTCATCACCTATCTCCGTAACAGCAATTCCGTCAATCTCGATCGGAATAACAACATCTCCGTCCTCACCTGTATAGCCTGTAATTGTTACACCGCCGTTGGCATTTTCTTCCCATTTAAACGGGATTACTGTAACCTTACAGGAAGCACTTATACCGTTAGACGCTGTCGCTGTTATTGTTGCTGTGCCCGTACTTATAGCTTTAACTGTGCCGTCATCAGATACAGTCGCAACTTTTCCATTGTCGCTTGTCCATGTAACGTTCTTGTCCGTTGCATTATCAGGATATATCGTTGCTGTAAGTTTTTCTGTTTTTCCTTTTTCAAGGCTTATGCTTGTTTTGTTAAGCTTTATGCTCACTGCAGGGATGCTTGGTTTCTCATCCAATGGTACAAATGTCAAATCATTCTCTGTAGCATATGTTTCGGCGGCTGAGTTAAGATATCCATATATTGTCGTTAGCTTTGTGCAATTATTAAAAGCTCCACTGCCTATTGATGTAACACTGTCAGGTATGGTTACGCTTGTAATCTCCGAACAATCCGCAAAAGCTTCTCCTTCTATCGTTTCAACACCATCAGGAATTACAAAGTCTCCTTTTTTGCCTTCGGGGCAAACTATGAGACGTGTTTTATTTTTATCAAACAAAGCACCATTATATGATGAGTATTCTGCATTACTATCATCAATAACAATATCCTCCAAATTCGGACAGTAGGCAAATGCAAAGTTTTCTATTTTTGTCACACTATTCGGAATTGATATTTTCTTTAGAGTATCACATTTATAAAATGTATTCCGTCTTATTTCTGTAGCAGTTTTACCAAACATTTGAGTAGACAAAATAATTTCATCTTTTTTTCCAAAATAGCCTATAATTTTAGTTCCAACATCGTTATCCTTGTTGATAAAATAAATCATATCAGGGCTTTCCTTGTTTAAATCCAAAAAAGGATAGTCCATACGCAAGGCAAACTCTTCCGCTACAGATCCAGCATAACCAAGTATTCTGGGACTTATTATTTTGCTTTCATTAACATACATACTAAGATTTTCATCGTATACATTGTATATGGTTGCAGTAACAGAATTCGATTGACCAATTCCATCAAAATTTCCCTCTCCTATATATGTTACACTATTGGGTATTGTTACACTTAACAATACACCACCACTCAACCAATTATATTCAAAGGCTCTATCCGCTATAGCTGTAACAGGTCTACCATTAATTTCAGATGGGATAACTATATTCAGTGTACTATCCCCACCCAAAATAGTTACGCCGCCGTCGTCATTTTCTTCCCATTCAAACGGGATTACTGTAACCTTACAGGAAGCACTTATACCGTTAGATGTTGTCGCTGTTATTGTTGCTGTTCCGTTTTCTACTCCATGTATACTTCCGTTAGATACCGTAGCCACCTCGTCATTGTCTGTTGTCCATGTTATGGTATCGTCTGTAACATTATCAGGGGTTATTGTTGCTGTCAGGGTTCTCGTTTTTCCTTTCGTAATTGTTATGTTTGTTTTATTAAGTTGTATGTTTGTCGGATCAATAGTAAAAACCGTTACTTTACAAGTAGCAATTTTACCGTTAGCTGTTCTTGCGGTTATATTTGCTATACCTACATCTACCGCAGTTACTACACCATCATTAACTGTTGCCACCTCAGCGTTATCCGTTGACCAAGTTACTGTTTTATCCGTTGTATCATCAGGTTCTATTGTTGCTGTCAGTGTTTCCGTTTTCCCTTTTTCGATAGATAAATTTTTATCACTAAGTTCTATACAAATCGCTTCTACTGTAATAACGTTTACTTTGCATTTGGCAATCTTGCCATTACTTGACTCTGCAGTTATAGTTGCCGTACCTTTGCCAACAGCGGTTACTGTCCCATCGTCAACGATTGCTACACTTTCGTTATCTGTTGACCATTTTACTGTTTTGTCTTTTGCATTATAGGGTATTATTGTCACTTTAAGTTTTTGGCTCTCACCTTTTTTCAGAGTCAAACTTGTTTGATCGAGTTCTATGCCGGTTACATATCCTAATGGGTTATCAACATCTACAAAAGTCAAATTGTTATTTCTCGCATATTCTTCAGCAGCAGTTCCGTATTTACCAACTATTGATATACTATTACAGCCTTCAAATGCAGAATCACCTATTTTCGTTACACTATCCGGTATAGTTATACTTTCAAGGTTGGTACAATCCTTAAATGCACCTTCACCTATTTCCGTGACCGATGAACCAATCTCATATTTTTTGTCCGGTTTTCCTGCGGGATATTGAATCAATTTTGTTTTATCTTTATTTAATAAAACACCATTCTGAGAAGAATATGCTGTATTATCTTCATCTACGCTGATAGAAGTCATACTCGTACAGGCAGCGAACGGTCGTTCACCTATATTTGTCACACTGTAAGGTATATTGACACTATTCAATCCGGTGCAATATTCAAATGCTTGATTACCTATAGTGACAACAGAATTCGGAATAGTTATATTCGTCAATCCGCTGCAACGATAAAATGCACCTGATAATATAGTTACCGGAAAGCGATTGTTCGGAATTATTATACTTGTCAGTTTGTCACAATATCCAAATGCACCTTCTTCAATTTGCTGAACACTGTCAGGGATAGTATAAGAGCCTTCTTTCCCTGCCGGGCACTGTCTTAAATAGCATTTTTCTTTGCTAAATAATACTCCGTCTTTAGATGAGAAGGATGGATTTAAAATATCAACATTAATATTTGTCAATTTGTCACAAGCGTAAAATTCAAATCCTCCCATAGAAGTTACACTTTTTGGTATAGTTACACTTTTCAGCTCATCGCAGCCCCTGAATGCACTATACCCTATATAGGTAACACCATCCGGAATTGTTACACTCTCTAATGCCTTACAACCATGAAATGCAATATTTCCAATGCTCTTAACATTTTTTGGAATAGTTACACTTTTCAAACCTGTACAGTTACAAAACGCTGATTCTCCGATTAATGTAACATTGTCAGGTATCTCAATATCTGTCAATTTTGTACAGCCGTTGAATACGCCCACCTCTATGCTCGTAATGCTGTTGGACATTTTTACACTTGTCAATCCTGTGCAGCCGTAAAACACCCTTCTACCTAATGAAACAACAGAATCAGGCATATTTATGCCGGTCAGTCCTGTACAACCATAAAATGCACCATAATCTATTAACGTGACACTGTTGGGAATACTTATTCCTGTCAGTCCGGTGCAATACCCAAATGCCCCATAACCTATCTTCGTAACAGCTTTTCCGTCAATTTCATTTGGAATAACAACATTACCGCCGTTTCCGGTATAATCTGTAATAGTTACACCGCCGCTATCATTTTCTTTCCACACAAGACCGTCATCAGTTGTTCCCTCGCTCAACGCACTCGCCAATATCCCACTCTGTGCCACCTCCGGCAGAACCGTAACAGCACTGCCTCCAAACATGAGTACGGCAAGGGAAACAGCACAGATTTTCTTCATGCACTTTTTTAAGCTTTTCATAATCTTACCTCCAACTTTAAAAATTGTTATATAATCTTCCTCCCGGAATATTTTTATCAGAGTTTATCTATCAGTCCTGCATCAAATCTTGATATCATCAGT
>CANRAN010000128.1 GCA_947628595.1 uncultured Clostridia bacterium
GCCGATAAGAAAAATGCTGACGCCTATCTTAAAAAGGTTCAGTCGGCAGGCTTTAAAGACGCTTTTATTACTGCTGTAACAAAGTAGTGAATATGATCACTTCGAGGAAACTAATAAAATAAAATACTTGTGTTTACACATAAATAATATCACAATACCTAAATATTCTATATGGAATTTCATATG
Organism: uncultured Clostridia bacterium; assembly: GCA_947628595.1. GTDB lineage: Bacteria > Bacillota > Clostridia > Oscillospirales > Acutalibacteraceae > UBA1213. Next base: position 187 of record CANRAN010000128.1, read on the forward strand.
GAATATTATATAAAAATATGGAATTTTATATAGAAAAGTGAAACAATAATTACAATTCTGAAATTGTAACAACATGAAAAACTCCGCATGATTACTGAATTGTTTGTAATCGTGCGGAGTTTTCTTGTACGGAGAGTGAGGGATTCGAACCCTCGAAACGGGGTTAGCGTTTACACGATTTCCAATCGTGCTCCTTCGGCCATCTCGGACAACTCTCCGAATGTACGAAAAAGTATAAATTATCCTTAACGCTCCTGTATTATATCATACATAGGAGAAAAATGCAAGTAATAATTTAAAGAATATACATCAATTTATAAATAATATTATATCACTTCACTTAGTAGCGAAAGAGCGTTCTGAACATAATCAGAACACTCGTAATATTTTGACACAACATCATTTCGTATATTCTTCAATCACACATTCATGTTTTTTATCATTACTGTCCCTGTCATAATTAATCCCGACAAGAAGCATTTTATTATAATCTTTTAGGATATCGGGGTAATTTCTATTCTTTATTTGCTTAATAGCGGAATCGGCTGATTTATCGTACTTTAATTCTATAATAATTGGTATTCCGTCCGGGTTCTGGAAATTCGGTACAAAGATCACATCTGCATATCCGTTTCCGGCAGGTATTTCCTGAATTATATTATATTTCTCTCTTGCATAATAATATGCGATAAGTACAGTATATCTAAGTGCTTGTTCGTTATTATAATGCTGAGGGTCACAACCCTCACGGTGGATTTGCTCTATTCTTTCCGCTACCTCGTCTGCCTTTCCCAAAAGTGTCAGGCTGAGTAATTCCTTTGATTTCTGCACAGCGTCAATTGTTTTTTCCCATTTACCCTCAACTGTCATGGCGGTTACAAACTCATCAGCAACCTCTTTGTTTGGGATATATACCTCTTTTGTATCAAAAAGATACCCCAGATAACCAAGATGTATAAGCAACGTAAGGATATCATCCCTCGAATTCATTGAATACATGTCATTCTGAAAGCTTCTTATGTTTACCTCTTGACTTTCTCCCGACAACAGCTTACTTACGGTTTCATTCAGACCGTCAAAATCAAAGCTTATATATTTTGAAAGTGCTTCAAAGGTTTCTGTTTTAGACCAGTAGTTATCATAGCAATTCCGGCTTATAGCAGCCACAACAGAGCGAGGACAGTACAGATGTATATTATTATTTACACGATAACCGTCATACCAGTACCTCATCTGAGAAATATCCTTATTATATTTTTTACAAAGCTCTTCTACATCTTCCTCTGTAAAGCCTGTATATCCCGCAATTTCACCGGATTCCACCATGGAATACTCGTCAAACATATTAAGTGCCGAATGTGTTCCGTATTTTTTGATTGGCAAAATTCCCGTCATGTATGCAAGTGCAACATAGCTTTGATCCTTCAGCCAGTCACGGATGAAATCAAGGTATTTTCTTTGGGCTTCTTTATCGTCACGGTGCTCTCTGAATATGCAGTCCCATTCATCAATCAGTATGACAAAGGGTACATCTGTTTTACTATAAATGTCCATCATTGTCCTGCTCAGATTGGTACTATCAAAAAATCTTACATTCTCGAATTCATCTGTAAGTTCCCAAAGCAGTGACCTTCTGAGAAGATCCAACATATCATCCATGGATTTGCTGTTTGAAAGGAATTTCTGCATACTTATATGAATGACATTATATTTGTTGAGGTGCTTATCCCATTCGGGAATTTCTGAAACTTTCAGCCCCTCAAACATACATCTTGAATTGCAGCCACGGCTATAATAAGCCGAAAGCATTTCAAGATTTACCGATTTACCAAAACGTCTTGGGCGGCTCACACAAATATTACACTGTCTTGTATATAGGCAGCTGTTTGTATATTTTATAAGAGCAGATTTATCAATATATATGTTTGTATTTAAGGTTCTTTTAAAACCGTCATTTAAAGGATTAAGATAAATACCCATAATTACCGCTCCCTTTTTTAACTACTTAATATTATAATAATTTCTGACTGAAAAAACAATAGATTTTAATATAAGATATGGTGCGGCTGCAAAGATTTTTTACAGTTGCACCAATGGATTTATTTCGTATATTTTTCAATCACACATTCATGTTTTTTATCATTACTGTCCCTGTCATAATTAATCCCGACAAGAAGCATTTTATTATAATCTTTTAGGATATCGGGGTAATTTCTATTCTTTATTTGCTTAATAGCGGAATCGGCTGATTTATCGTACTTTAATTCTATAATAATTGGTATTCCGTCCGGGTTCTGGAAATTCGGTACAAAGATCACATCTGCATATCCGTTTCCGGCAGGTATTTCCTGAATTATATTATATTTCTCTCTTGCATAATAATATGCGATAAGTACAGTATATCTAAGTGCTTGTTCGTTATTATAATGCTGAGGGTCACAACCCTCACGGTGGATTTGCTCTATTCTTTCCGCTACCTCGTCTGCCTTTCCCAAAAGTGTCAGGCTGAGTAATTCCTTTGATTTCTGCACAGCGTCAATTGTTTTTTCCCATTTACCCTCAACTGTCATGGCGGTTACAAACTCATCAGCAACCTCTTTGTTTGGGATATATACCTCTTTTGTATCAAAAAGATACCCCAGATAACCAAGATGTATAAGCAACGTAAGGATATCATCCCTCGAATTCATTGAATACATGTCATTCTGAAAGCTTCTTATGTTTACCTCTTGACTTTCTCCCGACAACAGCTTACTTACGGTTTCATTCAGACCGTCAAAATCAAAGCTTATATATTTTGAAAGTGCTTCAAAGGTTTCTGTTTTAGACCAGTAGTTATCATAGCAATTCCGGCTTATAGCAGCCACAACAGAGCGAGGACAGTACAGATGTATATTATTATTTACACGATAACCGTCATACCAGTACCTCATCTGAGAAATATCCTTATTATATTTTTTACAAAGCTCTTCTACATCTTCCTCTGTAAAGCCTGTATATCCCGCAATTTCACCGGATTCCACCATGGAATACTCGTCAAACATATTAAGTGCCGAATGTGTTCCGTATTTTTTGATTGGCAAAATTCCCGTCATGTATGCAAGTGCAACATAGCTTTGATCCTTCAGCCAGTCACGGATGAAATCAAGGTATTTTCTTTGGGCTTCTTTATCGTCACGGTGCTCTCTGAATATGCAGTCCCATTCATCAATCAGTATGACAAAGGGTACATCTGTTTTACTATAAATGTCCATCATTGTCCTGCTCAGATTGGTACTATCAAAAAATCTTACATTCTCGAATTCATCTGTAAGTTCCCAAAGCAGTGACCTTCTGAGAAGATCCAACATATCATCCATGGATTTGCTGTTTGAAAGGAATTTCTGCATACTTATATGAATGACATTATATTTGTTGAGGTGCTTATCCCATTCGGGAATTTCTGAAACTTTCAGTCCCTCAAACATACATCTTGAATTGCAGCCACGACTGTAATATGCGGTAAGCATATTCAGATTTACCGATTTACCAAAACGTCTTGGACGGCTCACACAGATATTCTTTTTATTATATTTTTTCAAACAATCATTTGTATAGGAAATAAGCATAGATTTATCTACAAAAATTTCATCATTACGGCTTTCGGAAAAACTATTGTTATCAGGATTAAGATAAATACCCATAATCACCGCTCCTTTTTTAACTACCTATATTATAATAATTTATGACCGAAAAAACAATAGATTTTAACATAAGTACATGGTGAGGCTGCAAAGATTTTTTATGCCTATACCAATGCACTTATTACCTTTATGCCTTAAACAGCAGCCTTGGACGATTATAATTACAGCGAACCCAAATTGGTGATAACAAATACTAATTATTAACTTTTATAGTGGTTAAATTCATCTGCCGCATAGCTATAATTTCCAATTTATTAAGCAACTATTTGTAGTCCTTTTGTAATTTATCAAA
>CANRAN010000129.1 GCA_947628595.1 uncultured Clostridia bacterium
TAGGTGCAGTAGATGAACATTATAAATGCAACTTCTGCCACCGTATTATAATGGGGGTTATCTCCCAAAAATAGTCCCGTAATGCTTTCATAAGTACGTCACGTCATATATGTGTAGAGAGGTAATCGGAATGGTAAAAATCATTCAAGTCTTTGTAATATCATTGATTTTTCTTACAATTTCCCTCAAATGTGAACTACATTGGCTTTTTCGACTATGTATGCTATAATTATCATAACCCATTATTGTATCGCAGGATACAGGAAGGAATGAAACATGGTGGCAGTTAGCTACAATAATCTTTGGAAATTACTTATTGACAAAGGAATGAATAAAACCGAATTGAAAGAAGCATCGGATATCGGCTTCAATGTTATGGCTCGTATTGAAAAAAATGAAACGGTTTCCCTTGAAAGCCTTGAAAAGATATGTATGGTGCTGAACTGCAATATCGGCGATATTATGGATATTACGACACAAACAGAAACAAGGACATTTTCGACCATTGAGCTTTTTGCAGGTGCAGGTGGTCTTGCTCTCGGTGTGGAAAAAGCCGGGTTCAATACTCTTGGTCTTGTAGAGGTGGATAAGGACGCGTCTGATACGCTCCGTAGGAACAGACCCGAATGGCGTGTCATCAACGATGATATTGCCAATATCTCCTGCCTTAATCTACAAGAATACTTCGATTTGAAGCAGGGCGAGCTTGATCTGCTTTCGGGTGGTGCACCTTGTCAGAGCTTTTCATATGCAGGAAAAAGACTCGGGCTTGAAGATGCCCGTGGAACACTGTTCTATCATTATGCGAAATTCTTGGAACAGCTCCAGCCTAAAATATTTCTTTTTGAAAATGTCCGTGGTCTGCTGACCCATGATAAGGGCAGAACATACAAAACTATTACAGATATTTTTGAAAGCACAGGCTACACCATTCAGAAGAAAATACTGAATGCGTGGGACTACGGTGTTGCTCAAAAGCGTGAACGACTTATCACTATCGGTATCAGAAACGATCTTACAAATCAGATCAAGTTCACTTTCCCCACACCGCACGAATATAAGCCGGTTCTCCGTGATGTGCTGCTCGACTGTCCCAAAAGCGAGGGTACTCTGTACTCGGAATATAAACGTAAGATATTTGAGCTTGTTCCTCCGGGGGGATATTGGAGAGATATTCCCGAGGATATAGCAAAAGAGTATATGAAAAGCTGTTGGTATATGGACGGTGGCAGAACCGGTATTCTCCGCAGACTCAGCCTTGACGAGCCATCGCTCACGGTGCTGACTTCTCCCGGCCAGAAGCAGACGGATCGCTGTCACCCGCTTGAACCTCGTCCGTTTACTATCCGTGAAAATGCCCGTTGTCAGAGTTTCCCTGATGAATGGCAGTTCTGCGGAAGTGTAGCTTCTCAGTACAAGCAGGTCGGAAATGCTGTTCCCGTAAACCTTGCTTATGATATTGCAAAACAGATAAAAATAGCGTTGGAGGGATTATCATAATGTGGACTCTCAGTTTCATTAGTGAAGAAGATTTTGCAAAGCACGTCAAGAAAACCATAGAGAAGTACGGCGAAAAGCTGGAATCCTTTGATCTGAAGCGTTTTAACAAGAATATTATTGACCCTATCAAGCTGATTTTCGATAAAACCGTCTATCAGGCTTCTTGGGAGGAAATTGTCAGCAACGAGATTTTCCGTCAGCGTGACAAGTCCAACAACAATGATATAGGCTATTTTCACCAGAGAATATTCAACTATATCGACAAGTGTCATGTTCCTGACAACGGCAAAGAGGGTGGCTGGGACGTCATATTTGAGAATTCCGATGGTATTTCTCTGCCCGACGGCAGCGTAGTCCATACCGTTTATGTCGAGATGAAGAATAAGCACAACACTATGAACTCTGCATCGGCAGGCAAGACCTTCATCAAGATGCAGGATCAGCTCCTCAACGATGATGATTGTGCTTGTTTCCTTGTTGAAGCTATTGCCCAAAGGTCGCAGAATATCAAGTGGGAAACTACCGTTGACAAGAAAAAGGTCGGTCATAAGCTGATACGCCGTGTTAGCCTCGACCGGTTCTATGCCTTTGTAACAGGTCAGGAGGACGCTTTCTATCAGATGTGTATGGTGCTGCCGTCTGTCATTCAGAAGGCTGTGGACGAGCTTGAAGGCTCTATCGTTCCGCACGATACTGTTACTGATGAACTGAAAGCTCTTGCTAAGAAGCAGAACATTGATGACGAGAACCTTGCTGTGGCTATGGCAGTGTATATGTTGGGATTTGGGAGCTATAAAGGCTTCGGTCAATAAGGAAAGAACGTTTTTTATTATGGAAAAAATCCAATAGATCTTTGATGGAATCGGTACGGAAATATTAAGTCTTATTGTTGGCTTGGGAGTGGGTGGTTTTGCAGGATATAAAATTGGTATAAAACATACTTCAAAACAAAAACAGGTTGCAGAAGATTCTTCTAAACAAAGACAGGAACTGCATATTGATGAAAAAAGCAAAACGGGAAGGAAAAATACCGCAAAGTACAAATTCTTTTTTATCTGTAACTATTGAATATATAAAAATAATATGTTAAAATATATTCTAACAGGGGAGCTTGTAAACAGGCTGAGAGGGAATTATTATTCCGACCCTAAACCTGATGCGGATAATGCCGCCGTAGGAAGTTGCTATGCTTTTTCGGGGACGCTGTTTGTATCTGCGTCCCCTGTTTTTATTTTATGTATATGATGTTGTAAAAAGTAAATCCGATAATATCGGCGGACAGAAGAGGAGCGTCTTTTGTCTTGTAATAACAGCGAGGGAAGCCGTGTTGCGGCGTGAGAGGGAGCCTTAAGCTTCGACCGAAATTTTTTGTACGAGATATCCGTATATTTATGAGAACGCTGTTATTGACGTTCTTATTTTTTTGTTATGCAGAACTGAATAAATCCGCAAACTCAATGTTCACTCCCTTATGATTACCTCACCTGTACATTCCATAACAGGATCGTCACGAATTATTTCCCCAACGCTGTCAAGGATTATTTTTCCCGACTTCGGATTTTTAACTGATATAACATTACCTTTTATCTCGGCGTTGACCTCCGAATATTCAAAGGACAAATCAGTATCAACCATTGTGCAGTTTATAAGCTTAAGACCCTTACAGTAACAGAGCGGCTGTGTTCCGATAATACTGCAATTTATCAGTGTAAGGTTCTCGGAAAACCAACCAAGATATTCACCTTTTACGATGCTGTTTCTTACAGTTACATTTTTGCTGTGCCAGAAAGCATCCTTTGTATCAAGAACAGAGTCGTAAATTTCAAGATTATCCATATACTGAAATGAATATTTTCCGCTCATCTTTACATTTTTAAGCTGTACATTATTACTGTCAAGAAAAAGATACTCTGAAACTATTTCAGTATCTGTAAGAATTATATTATCGGATTTCCAACCAAATTCCTGGGATATGATATAACAATTTCTAACATCTATATTCTGACATTCCCTCACTGCCTTGATACCTGTGAGCTTACTGTCCGAGATTTTTCCGTTCCGACAATACCATATTGCCGCACGTGTCTTTTCATCCATAACTGTATTTCTGACATCAAAACCTTTTATATGCCATAACGGATACCTCAGCGAAAAGCTGCATTTTTCAACATTAATATCAGCAGATTCCTTAAGAACAGATTCACCGTCAGCCGAACCTGCAAATATACAATCTATAATATCGGTATGAAGCGTATGATAGAGTGCACGTTCCTCATCATACTGTCTGCCCCTTATTATTTTTCTCATATATAATTCCTCCTGTTGTAAACGGATTATAAAATTTTCGGCTTTACTATTTTCATTATAGCATTATAAGCCGAAAATAGCAAATACACATTATATTCAAATAATATCAAATAATTTTTAAAGGAGTGCAGGCTTATGAAAAC
>CANRAN010000130.1 GCA_947628595.1 uncultured Clostridia bacterium
TCATTCGTATAACGGCTCATAATATCGCCGTGTGCGTGTGTATCAAAATATTTTATAGGCAAAGTCTGCATATGTGCGAAAAGCTGATCACGTATCTTTTTCTGTATTCCCTGTGAGATAACTACCATAATTCTGTTATATGCAAGACCTGCAATCGCCCCTATAAACAGGGCAACAGCCATAATGATAACGGCTCTTAAAAGATTACTGAAATCGGGATTAGCCGTGCCCATAAGCGGTACTATATAATTATCAATAAGTGTCTGTATAAACATAGAGCTTATTGCACCGGCAGCGGCACTAATTACAATACATATAAGAACTACAACAAATCTGAATCTGTAACCGTTGAGGTAACTGAGAAGTCTTTTAATTACCTTTGAGGGATTTTTAAGCCTTTGTCCTTTTTTTGCTTTAGACATTATCTTCACTTCCCTTCTGCTGAGAATTATATACCTCAGCGTATATCCTGTTGCTTTCAAGAAGTTCCTCATGTGTTCCGACTGCATCAATTCTGCCCTTATCCATAACAATAATCTTATCAGCATCCTGCACCGAGGAAACCCTTTGTGCTATTATAATCTTAGTTGTATCGGGTATTTCCTCAAGAAATGCCTTTCGTATAAGCCTATCGGTTTTCGTATCGACAGCACTTGTTGAGTCATCAAGAATGAGTATTTTCGGCTTCTTAAGCAATGCCCTTGCTATGCAAAGTCTTTGTCTTTGTCCGCCCGAAACATTCGTACCACCCTGCTCTATATAGGTGTCATACTTATCAGGCATACGCTCGATAAAGTCGTCGGCCTGAGCAAGCTTACAGACACGTATTATATCCTCGTCCGTTGCATTGGGATCGCCCCACCGGAGATTTTCCTTAATCGTTCCCGAAAACAGTACATTTTTTTGCAGCACCATTGCGACATTATCACGAAGAGCCTCTATATCATATCTATGGACATCCTCACCACCAACGAGTACACTTCCCTCGGTAGCATCATACAATCTCGGTATAAGCTGCACAAGACTTGATTTAGACGAACCTGTTCCGCCGATTACACCGATAGTTTCACCCGATTTTATTTTCAGGTTAAGATTTTTCAGACAGAGCTTATTCTTGTCCTTTGCATAGCTGAAGCTTACATTATCAAATACTATACTTCCGTCCTTAACATCATCAAGAGGCTTATCTGTATTTTTGAGATCTATTTCCTCAGAAAGCACTTCTGCAATACGATCTCCCGAGGCCTTTGACATGATTATCATAACCATCGTCATTGATATGAACATAAGGCTCATAAGAATCTGCATAACGTAGGTCATCATACTGATAAGCTCACCGGTTGTCATACTTCCTCCGACAATAAACTGCGCAGCGAACCACGATATAATAAGAATACAAGCATAAACACTTATCTGCATAACAGGCATATTGAATGCAATAATTTTTTCTGCCTTTGAAAAATCCTTATATATAATCTCAGAAATTTTTCCGAATTTCTCAACCTCATGTTCTTCTCTGACAAAGGATTTTACAACCCTTATTCCGTGGAGATTTTCCTGCACTACATTGTTGAGCCTATCATAAGTTTTAAACACCCTTGTAAATATCGGGTGTGCAAGACGCATAACAATACCGAGTGCTATTGCTATAAGCGGTATAAATGCCACAAATGTCCATGACAGACTTGCGTTTACATTGAATGACATTATCATTGCAAATATCATCATAAACGGCGCACGTACAGCCACACGAATTATCATCTGATAGGCATTCTGTACATTTGTAACGTCAGTTGTAAGTCTTGTTACGAGGCTTGAAGAAGAAAATTTGTCAATATTCGCAAATGAATATTCCTGAATTTTATAGAACATATCATGTCTCAAATTTTTTGCAAAACCCGCCGAAGCCTGTGCGGCAAATTTTCCTGACAATGCACCGAACACCAATGCCGAAAACGCAACTGCGACAAGCACAAGTCCTGTTTTGATGATATAGTCCATATCACCCTTTCCTCCATTGCCGCTTACACCATAGTCTATAAGGTTCGCCATAAGGAACGGCAGTAATACCTCCATTACAACCTCAAGCACAACACAAATCGGTGTGAGAACAGACACAAGTCTATACTCACGAATACTTTTTGAAAGCAGTCTTATCATATTTTTACCTCCATTTCATTCCGCGTTTTTCCGTATTTTTTCAAGTACCTCAAAAAACACCTTAAGCTCCTCATCGGAAATATCCCGTTTAAGTTTTTTTTCTGTCATAGTGAGCTGTTCGAGCATACGGCAATGCATTTCCCTTGCCTTTGGAGTAAGCACAAGCTTTTTCAACCTTGCATCAAAATTAACGCTTTCCCTTGTTATAAGCCCTTTTTTCTCCATTAGCTTGAGCATACTTGAAACCGTAGAGCGCCTGACGGAAAATCTTTCCTCGATATCCCTTTGAAATATATCCTTATCATCATTTTCCGCAAGATATCCGATTATCCAGCCGCTTTTACCGGTTACTTCCTCAATTTCCCGTGAAAGCTCAGTGTCCCGGCATTTTCGTTTAAGCACATTATTCGTCTTGCTTATTTCCATGCCGACAAATTTCGGTACATCCATAATTTCACCCCCCGATAAAAAATCCAATCAAACTTTCAAAAGTTAGAAAGCTGATTGTTAGCACACATACATTTTATCATCATTTTTCCATTTTGTCAATTATACGATACGTCAAAAAATCTTATAAATAATATTCTACTTTGTACACCGACAACAAATCGTATGTGGGCTGTCATACAAAGTATGTACGACAGCCCCGGACTTCTTTATAATTTTTTCGGATAAAAATTTATAGTTGTATAAAATTCTACTGATGCACCAACAATATTATCGGGTGATATTTATGAGCATGATATTCTGTGATGAAAACTGTATCTATCAGCGTGATGGCAACTGTATTCTTGAATGTGCCGCCGCCGTAACAAATTCCTCTGAAAGCGGCTGTATGCATAGAATACGCCCGTCTGAACTTCTCAATGCTGTCGAACAAGAGCGGCAACAGCATCCTGAATGGTACGCACGCCGATCATATCAATTCGGATATCCTTCGGAAGAACAATATTTCTGAGATTATGGTACGGTAGTATGCATTTTTCAAAGCCGAGTCTTGCCGCCTCGGATACACGCTGTGCGGCATGACTCACTGCCCGTATCTCCCCTGTTAGTCCTATTTCCCCGAAAGCAAGTAGATTTTCGGGGATTACTATATCCTTAAGGCTGCTGACAAGGGCTATCGCAACAGCAAGGTCTGTTGCCGGTTCATCAAGACGCAAGCCGCCTATTACATTTACATATGCATCAAGACTTGAAAAATAATATCCGCAGCGTTTTTCCAGAACTGCAAGCAGCATCGACATTCTGTTGTAATCAAAGCCCGTAGACATTCTGCGGGCATTTCCGTATCCTGAATTCGTGACAAGTCCCTGAATTTCCGCAAGTATCGGTCTGCTCCCCTCCATAGGACAGGCAACACACGTTCCGCTGACATTTTTAGGGCGTCCCGAAAGAAGCATAAGTGAAGGATTTTCGACCTCGGAAAGTCCGCTGTCACTCATCTGAAATACCCCTATTTCATTTGTGGATCCATATCTGTTTTTAACCGCACGGAGTATGCGGTATGACATCTGTTTATCTCCCTCAAAATACAAAACCGCATCAACTATGTGTTCAAGCACCTTTGGTCCTGCTATTGCTCCGTCCTTATTGACATGACCTACAACTATACATGGTATATCAAGTGATTTAGAGGTTCGCATAAGTATATTTGTACATTCCCTGACCTGTGTGACACTTCCCGGCGAGGAGCTCAGCTCTCTGAAATTCATTGTCTGTATTGAATCCACCATGACGAGATCAGGCTTTTC
>CANRAN010000131.1 GCA_947628595.1 uncultured Clostridia bacterium
ACAGCCATTTGAGCAGCCGCAAGTACAGCAGTATCAACAGCCATTTGAGCAGCCGCAAGTACAGCAGTATCAACAGCCATTTGAGCAGCCGCAAGTACAGCAGTATCAACAGCTATATGAGCAGCCGCAGGCACAGCAGTATCAACAACCATTTGAGCAGCCGCAGGTACAGCAGTATCAGCAACCACCTGAGCGACCACAGCAGACCGAGCAGACAAACTTACAAAAGAAACTAAAAGATAAACCTAAAAATCGACCGGAGCCTGAGAACGTAGAACAGACTGAGCAGGCGCAGGAAGAGCCTCCTAAGCCGGTCTTTGATTCTAAAAATTTTGTATTTGAGAAGAAAGAGACTTCTCCGGATGAGGAAACCGAGAAGAAGCAGATGCCCAAAACACTAAAGGGTTTTATCGCCGAATTGCAGAATACAAGGGATTTCACAAATAATTATGACTCCCAGGATTTTGCTGCACACAAGGTTCATTGCATATTGGCATCTCTCGGAATTACTTTCTGGATTCCGTATGTAGCGTGCAAGGATTCAAGATCTTCAAGATTCTATGCGAATCAGGGATTTCTGATATTTATTCTTGAGATTGTATTTGGTATTATCTTCTCGTTGTTTGCAAGTATAATAAGTATAGGCTTTGTTGATTATGCAGATGAGGGTTACAGACTCAGCCTCGCAGGTTGGATAATAGGACTTTTAGTTGCAGCGATAGTTTTTGCAATACCAATATTTACGATAGTTACAAGTATAAGAAATATTTGCGCAGGTAAGATAAAGGAAATACCGTTTGTTGGTAAACTCAGAATACTTCCTTAATTTTTATAGAAACCTCCATGTGATATGCCCCTTAATCGGCAGACGTTTTGTCATATCCGATAAGGGGCGTATTACATAATAGCCTGTTAGTTAGATATCCACAGAGTGTGAAAATAATAATTTGATTTCGGGATGCTCTTTATGCATACGTCTAAGTGTTGCAAGAACGGAGAGATAGTCATCGGGTGAAGCAACCTTATGCAAAAGCTTATCGGACGGTATAAGCTCCTTTTCTATTGCCTCCTCATTGACAGAAGCATCGGCCGCAATAAACAGCTTTTTTTCTGTGAGATAAAATCCTGCCATAGCAGATACATATCCGCTGAGATCAACTGCAAGGACGGAACCATCTCCGAGTACATCAAAGATCCACTTGAAATAATCCTTTAGAAAAATATTCCCACTATATATTCCGGCAGCACTCCGTTTTATATCGCTCGGTGGGAGTGTGCTTTGAATTATTCCGTCAGAAGGGTCTGAAAGCCATAGTGTTGTAAGCACCTTGGCACTTGAGACGATTTCATATCTGGGGAGCATGGGAAGTCCGCCGCAGCATTCTGGAATACAGTGTGTAAGTAAAACCTTTTTTATGCAAACAGGGTCAAATCCCTCTTCGAGAAACTGTGAACAAAATTCGTCCGTTTTATCAAAAAATATCTTCCGACTCAGCAGAAGCTTAGCAAAAGCTGTCGGATTATTTTTTATGTATTGGCTGCAGCCGGTATTTATCAGAATATTACCGTATTTTCTATGCTCGAAAAGAAAAACATTAATAGGGAGGATTTTGTTTCCTTCTGTACATTTTCTGTATAATTCCGAAAAATTGAATTTTTCCTTTCCGCATATATATCTTTTGAAGCTTATTATTTTATCCATATTTCCCTCCGCCTGTTGAACACCGATATAATAATATTTTATAATACAGGGGGAAAAAGTCAATAGCAGTGCATAATTTTTCTTGTAAAATTTATGGTTGAAAAATTTGATAGATTCTGATATAATCATAATGGCGGCTTGTAAATTCGGATAGAACTGTTTCAGACAATTATTCGTTTTGTGAGAGGCTGAGGAATTATGTATTGTGTTCTGTAAATTTGTTTTGGGAGAGTAGAAATGATGAATAAATTTTTTTTATCAACAAGGAGAGCTGTCGCATCACTGGCTGCCGCAGCGGTGCTCGTGACAATGCCGCTTGCAGGCTGTAATCAGTCGGATGATGCAAAAAAAGAAGAAACTAATTCAAAAGCTTCGGAAACAACATCAAATTATGATGATATTGTTGTAAAATCGAAGAATTATCGTATAAAATATTCTGTGATTGAATATCTTATGAATTATATGTTTCTTGATTTTTGTAATTCAAACGGTACGTCATACTTTGATGTAACACAGGACTTGAGAAAGCAATACTATAACGAAGAGGAAAAGATTTCATGGTATGACTATTTTTATGAAACCACAAGGAATTATATTACCCAGATAATGGTATTTGCCGAGGGCGGAAAAGCACAGGGGCTTAAATTGAGTGATGCCGAGCTAAAGCAGCTTGATGATTCATTTAACCAAATGGAGTCGGTTGCGGCTGAGAGCAGCATGACCCTTGACGAGTTTATATCAAAGGAATACGGAAGTAATGTTACAAGGGATGATGTTGAAGAAATACAGAAAATGACGGTGCTTGCAAGGAATTATGACAATTATCTGTATGAAAGCTTTGAATATACCGATGAGGAATATGAAAAGAAGTATGCGGAGGATACAAACAGCTATTCAGTTGCTGATTTTATTGCGTACAGCTTCAAGTATTCTGATGAGCAAACAAGCGGAAGCGTTGATAAAGAAACAGCAAAGGAAAATGCGGATGCACTTGCAAACGCCAAAAATGAGGATGAATTTTTTGAATATCTCGAAAAATATCTGAGAGATAATCCACTCGAAGTATATGTGCCTACCACAGACGAGTCGTCGGTAACGGAGGAAAATTTCAATGCCGGTGTAGAGAGTGCATTGGAAGCCGCAAAAAATAACGGTGTTACATACAGTGACAGTAATAATTGCTACAAGTGGATATTTGACAGTGGCAGAAAGAAGAATGATATAACTGTTATAGATGAAAATAATGCATATAACGTTATTCTTGTCACAAAGCCTATTTATCGCAGCGAGGAGGAAACACGTAATATCCGCCATATACTTATAAACTTAGGCACGGAGGACGATGCTGACGCCAAGGCAAAGGAAAAAGCGGAGAAGATATATAAAGAGTGGGGAGATGGAGATAAGACTGAGGCAGCCTTTGCGGAACTTGCAAATAAATACAGTGAGGATCCGGGTTCAAATACGAACGGCGGATTATATGAAAATGTTAGTAAAGGAGACATGGTTGAAGAATTCAATGACTGGATGTTTGACCCGAACCGTAAGATAGGTGATAATGCTATTATAAAGACAGACTACGGGTATCATATAATGTATTATCCGGGTCCGGGGCTGACGGAATGGAAGGTTGCTGTTGACAGTGATCTCAGGGAGGATGATTTATCAGCTGAATACGATAAGCTCAAAAAGGAGTATGAGATTACGTTTGATGATGAAACAATAGGAAATATAGAAATTACTATTCCCGAATCCATGATATCATCTGCTGTATCATCACAATAATGCTAAAATTGCGGATAGGTATTAGGTCTTGACGTATCAGCTCGGTTCGGCTGCTCATGGACTGTTTTTATATCAGGGACTACGGAAACCGTATGAAAATTCATAACTGTGTAAATAAAAAAACAGTCCTACGGACTGTTTTTTTAGGAGCTGTTGACTGAAAAAGCTCGGTTACCTGTACCGGGATTAATTAATCGCTGTTGCAATACAGCAAAAATGGCATTTCAGCATTTTGTATTATCATTTGGGTTGTTCTGCTGCACTGTAAGACGCTCGCTTTCCATTTTATCAATTATGTTTTGTAGTGTTATTCTGTTTACGACATTGTTCACGGCATCATAAATCTGTTCCCACACATACAAAGAAATACAGTCTGAACAGTGAGGACATTGGTTTTCGTCATCCTCAAG
>CANRAN010000132.1 GCA_947628595.1 uncultured Clostridia bacterium
AATTATTCCTCCTCTTGATAAAACATTGTAAGCAGTTCAATGAGCTTTCCCAACGATATTCCGCTTGTGCGACCGATGTCAGCGGCTTGTTGCAAATGCTCCTCCGCCTGTCTTTGACGTTCCTCCAGATAAAAGTCCTTATTCTTAGCAGCTACAAAGCTTCCTCGACCGACAGTTGTTTCGATAAAGCCGTCCCTTTGCAAATCCTCGTATGCCTTTTGTACCGTGATTACGCTTACATGAATGGACTTAGCTAATGCACGCATAGAGGGAATAGGCTCGCCTGTTTGTAGCTCACCGCTCATAATCATTGCCTTTATCTGTGAGGTTATCTGTGCATAAATAGGTTTATCAGCATTATTGCTTATAATAATCTCCACAGCCGACCTCCTTTATATTGTCCTTAATGTACTTATTGTCTAAGTACATTATAATCGAATGATACACCTTTGTCAATAGAAAAAATAATATTATATCGGAAATGTGTTAATAAAATTGGGATTATAAACAATTTATTAATATTTGCTTTAGAATTATGTGATATGCTATAATCAGCAATATAAGACAGACAGGGGGCATATTATGTTTCATATACTCGTAGTTGATGATGATAAAAATACCCGAAGGCTTATCAGTGCGGTATTGCAGTCTGATGGATATACAGTTACAACAGCGGAAAACGGGGAAAAAGCATTAGAGGTTATGGACAGTGAGCATATAGATCTTGTTGTCCTTGATATAATGATGCCTGTTATGGACGGGTATGAATTTACGAGAATTTTAAGAGAATCGGATAATGAACTGCCGATTTTAATGGTAACGGCAAAGCAGCTTCCCGATGACCGTTATACCGCATTTATTGTCGGGACGGATGATTATATAACAAAGCCCATTGATAAAAAGGAAATGCTTCTACGCATAAAGGCACTTCTGAGGCGGTCGAAAATAGTGAGCGAACATAAAATTGTTATCGGATCGGTAGTTCTTAATTATGATGATTATACCGTTACAAAAAACGGACAGATACAGGAGCTTCCTCAAAAAGAATTTTTATTATTGTACAAGCTTCTGTCATATCCCGGAAAAACCTTTACACGCATACAGCTTATGGACGAAATATGGGGGGTTGACAGTGAGGTTGGCTGGGAAACAATTACGGTACATATTTCACGATTACGAAAGCGGTTTGACGGGTGGGAGGAATTTGAAATACAGTCTGTACACGGACTCGGATATAAGGCGGTAAAAAAGGTATGAGTAGAGTAAGGATAAAAGTAAGACATAAACCGAGATTGGCACTGACGGTTTTATTTTCCGTTGTTATATTTATATTTATATTTGTCACATCCATAATTGTCGGGGGCGTTATGCTGTACATGGTAAAGCATAATCTCCTTACACCGGGTGAGGTACGGACAAGACCGGAGATTATTATATTCCATATGATAGTATGGAGTGCAGGATTGGGACTTGTGCTAAGTGTTGTACTGAGCCGTGTATCGTTGTTCCCCATAAACAAGGTAATAGATGCCATGAATTCTCTTGCAAACGGTAATTTCAGAACAAGACTTGAATTTCATACACAATTAAGACGGCACCCGACGATAGTTGAGGTTACAGACAGCTTTAATCATATGGCGGAGGAGCTTGAAAAAACAGAAATGCTCAGGTCGGATTTTGTCAATAATTTTTCGCACGAGTTCAAAACTCCGATTGTATCTATTGCAGGCTTTGCGGATCTTTTGTTGGAGGCGGATCTCACAGAGGATGAAAGGCAGGAATATATCAGAATAATTTCCGAGGAATCGCACAGGCTTTCCGACATGGCGACTAATGTACTGAATCTGACTAAGATTGAAAATCAGACCATACTTACGGATGTGACGAGCTTTAATCTTTCCGAGCAGATAAGGAATTGTATATTATTGCTTGAAAATAAGTGGGAGGAGAAGGAATTGAATCTTGATGTGGATTTCGGTGAATATGAATACAGCGGTAATTGCGAAATGCTTAAGCAGGTATGGGTTAATCTGATTGATAATGCCGTAAAGTTTTCCGATAGGGGAGGGGAACTGAAAATAAGCATAACGGAGATGCCGGATAATTTAGTAATATCCGTAAGTAACACCGGCAGTGAGATACCGAGGGAAAGTCTTGAACGTATTTTCAATAAATTTTATCAGGCGGATGAATCTCATGCAATTCAGGGCAACGGAATAGGACTTTCGATAGTAAAGGCAATAGTGGACCTGCATAATGGTGAAGTAATACCGTCGAGCGGCGGAGGAAAAACTGTGTTCACAGTAGTACTCCCTCGTCAGCGGTGACGTGCCGGTACTGTCCATTCGTAATTACTTTACCTAAAACATCGGTGTTTTATTGCTCCAACGTAAATTTACCTGAACAACAAGCGGTAAGTTTGGCATTTCCGATTGCGGAGCGGTTCGCCGCCGGTTTAGCATTAGTTTATATTTATCTGTTATTATGGGTTATATATTACAATAAACGGAGGTTTTTGTGTGATCAGAATATTAAAAAATCTAAAGGCAGTAGACTGGCTGTATCTCCTTGCTTGTGTCGGACTGATTGTCTTGCAGGTGTGGCTTGAACTTACAATGCCCGACTATACAGCTAAGCTTACAGAGGCAGTGTCCTCGGGAAAAATCGTCCAGTCGAAAATATGGGAAAACGGAGGTATGATGCTGCTGTGTGCTTTTGCCTGTATGTGTGCGGCTATCGCAACAGGCTGGTTCTCCTCACATATTGCGGCAAACTTTGCCAAAACACTGAGAACTAAGCTGTTCAATAAAATTTCTGAATTTACCGATAAGGAAATGAACTATTTCACAACACCGAGCCTTATAACGAGAACAACGAATGATGTTGTTCAAATGCAAATGCTTATCGCTATGGGTATGCAGACGTTGATTAAAGCACCGATACTTGCGGTTTGGGCAATATGCAAGATATCCTCAACAAGCTTAGAGTGGACTTCGGCAGTGCTTATAACCGTTGCCGTTATGGCGGGCACGATAGGTATGGTTGTTTCCCTTTGTTACCCTAAATTCAAGAAAATACAAAAGCTTACCGATAATCTTAACGATATAACCCGAGAAAATATATCGGGTGTGCGTGTCGTTCGTGCATTCAATGCAGAGGATTATCAGGAGAATAAATTTGATAGGGTAAATTCGGCTGTTACAAAAAATCAGCTCTTTACAAGCAGAACAATGGGGACCATGTTCCCAATTATGACTCTATGCATGAACGGACTTACACTCGCTATTTATTGGATAGGTGCTGTCCTCGTAAACAGGGCGGCAAATATTCCCGAAAGAGTTGCTGTTATCGGAGATATGACAGCATTTACACAGTACGCCCTGCAAGTGGTAATGGCGTTCATTATGATAGTAATGATATTTATAATACTTCCAAGAGCAATGGTGTCTGCAAAACGTATAAATGAGGTATTGGATACACAGCCGTCCATTGTCTATAACAAATCAGTCGGCAGCGGAAAATGCCGTGGAGAGGTCGAATTTAAAAATGTGAAATTTGCATATCCCGATGCTTCCTCACCGTGTCTTGAGAATATAAGCTTTCATATAAACCCCGGTGAAACCTTTGCAATTATCGGGGCGACAGGTTCCGGCAAGTCGTCCGTTGTTAATCTTCTGCCGCGATTTTATGACTGCACGGAGGGAGAAATTCTGCTTGACGGAGCCAATATAAAAGATTACAGTAAAAAGGAAATTGAAAGAAATATATCCATAGCACCGCAAAAGGCAATACTTTTCAGCGGTGATATAAAATCCAATATTACCTATGGCTCAGAAAATGAAATATCGGATGATGACGAGCGTATAAGCCGTGCCCTTA
>CANRAN010000133.1 GCA_947628595.1 uncultured Clostridia bacterium
GACTTTATCGAAACCCATGTAAAGGAGATGAAATAAATGTCTAAAATAAATATACAAACAACCAAAACTGCAATACCACGCTGCTATTGCTATTCCACCCCCACTATCCCCTCCCATAACGGCTGGGTCAAAATCGGATATACCGAACAGGACGATGTGGAAGACCGTATAAATCAGCAACTCAAAACTGCACATATCCCACACCATACAGAATGGTCTGATATTGCAGTTTTCGCAGACGGAAAAACATATTTTCAAGATTACGATTTTCATACCTATCTAAAAAATCAGGGTGTTGAACGAATGGCACCCCTGCCCGGCGACAAAAAACCGCCGGAGTGGTTTCGTATAAGCGGAAAGGATTCCTTTCTTATGTACTCGCAGTTCCGCCAGACAAGAGGTGTTATTGATACTATCGGCACAGTGGACTATAACCTTCGTGCGGAACAGGAAGACGCCGTTAAAAAGACCTATGAATACTTTATGAGCCACGAAAACGGAGAATTTCTCTGGAATGCAAAACCACGGTTCGGAAAAACCCTTGCAACATATGATCTGTGTAAAAGACTCAAAGCTGCAAACGGTGATACGGCTTGTAATGTTCTTATAGTGACGAACCGACCTGCAATCGCTAATTCATGGTATGATGATTTTGTAAAATTTATCGGTACGGAATCAGGATTTAAATTTGTCAGCGAGATTTCCGCTCTAAAAAATAAACCCTATATTATGACAAGAAAACAATATACCGATAGTCTTATGGCAAACGACTCGGATTGTATTGAATTCGTCAGCCTTCAAGACCTGAAAGGTTCAATATATTTCGGAGGTAAATATGATAAATTACAGGAAATTGTTGATATGAAGTGGGAACTTCTTGTAATTGATGAAGCACATGAGGGGATTGATACCTACAAAACAGATATAGCATTTAATCAGATAAAACGTAAACACACACTCCACCTTTCCGGAACACCTTTCAAGGCACTGGCAAATGAAAAATTCTCGACAGATGCAATATATAACTGGACATATGCCGATGAGCAAAAGGCGAAACAAGAATGGAACGACACAGACAGAAATAATCCCTACGAAAATCTTCCACAGCTTAATATGTTTACATATCAGATGTCGGAAATTGTCCGTGAAGAATTAATGCAGGGTATTGAGATAAATGAAGAAACCGCAGAGTATGCATTTGATCTCAATGTCTTCTTTGAAACCAGATCGGACGGGAGCTTTACCTATGAAAGCTCTGTTGACCGTTTTCTTGACGCATTGACCCAACAGGAAAAATTCCCATTTTCAACACCTGAACTTCGTGCCGAACTTAAACATACCCTCTGGCTTCTTAACCGCGTAAGCAGTGCATATGCACTTGAAAAAAAGCTCAATGCACATCCTGTTTTCAAGGATTATAAGGTAGTTTTAGCAGTTGGCAACGGGAAAACCTCTGAGGAGGAGGAAAACACTAAGTCCTATAATCGGGTTCGTGATGCAATAGAGCACTACGATAAAACTATTACACTTTCTGTCGGTCAGCTTACTACCGGTGTCACTGTTCCGGAATGGTCTGCGGTTCTTATGCTCTCAAATATCAAAAGTCCTGCATTATATATGCAGGCGGCATTCCGTTGTCAGAATCCATGGAGATATGTGAAAGAAGGAAGACTGTATGTAAAACAAAACTCATACGTATTCGACTTTGACCCTGCAAGAACTCTTGTTATTTTTGAACAATTCGCAAATGACCTTTCAACTGATACATACGGCGGCAAAGGCGATAGTGCTTCCCGTAGGCAAAATATCAGAGAACTTCTCAATTTCTTCCCTGTGATCGGTGAAGATGAAAACGGAGAAATGATAGAGCTTGATGCAGAGCAGGTGCTAACAATTCCGAGAAAAATCCGTTCCGTAGAAGTTGTCCGTCGTGGCTTCATGTCTAATTTTTTATTTCAGAATATTTCAAATATTTTCAATGCCCCTGCCGAGGTTATTAATATCATCAGCTCACTACCCAACGCTCCCCAAGGAGAACCTGTTGATGTATCCGAAGAAACAAGAAAAGATCTGTTTGTAAACGATAACGGTGATGTTGAAATCCCGAGAGAATTTGTTATAGGAAGAACACAGGATGTCTTCGGCGATAAAATCTATACTTCGATAGAACAAACACTCAAAGATAAAACTGAGGAATCAATTAAAAATACAACAGATACTCAAAAACGGCTGGAGGAACTACAAGAATTATTCCACAACGAGCTTATTGAACCTGTCATATCCACCGCAGCTAAGGAATATGATGCTGACTTAAAATCCAAGGATAAAAAAGAACTTCAAAAAAGACTCATGCTAAAAACTGACCTTGAACTGACAAAAGCGACCGGTGAGTTTTCTATCAAAGAAAAAATTCTTGAACATGACAGAAAAAATGCTCTTGAACAAATTACACAAACCGGACAAACTGAGGAAGAAGTCAACGATTATTTTGACGAGCTGCAACGGCAGGCACAAGAGGATTTTGATAAAAATATCCGCAGTCTTATTGAGGAGGTTACACCCCAGCTTTGTGAAGAAGCTGTAAAGACCGTTGAAACCAATAAACGAGAACGTAGAAAGGAAACAATAGAAGAAACCGTTCGTAATCACCTGCGTGGCTTTGCAAGAACAATCCCGTCATTCCTTATGGCATATGGAGATGATAACACCTCACTCTCTACATTTGATACCATTATTCCCGATGATGTTTTTATCGAGGTCACAAGCATAACACCGGAGCAGTTTCGTTTTCTACGAGATGGCGGAACCTACACGGACAGCAATACAGGAGAGGAAAGACAATATCCGGGTAAATTATTTGATCCCGTGATTTTTGATGATTCTGTCAAAGAGTTTCTGAGCTTGAAATCAAAACTTTCCAATTATTTTGATGATCAACAGACGGAGAATATCTTCGATTATATTCCCCCACAGAAAACAAATCAGATTTTTACACCTAAAACTGTTGTTAGGCAAATGGTCGATATGCTTGAACAGGAAAATCCCGGTTGCTTTGATGATCCTGATAAAACATTTATAGACCTTTATATGAAATCAGGATTGTATATTACCGAAATTGTTAAGCGACTGTATAATAGCGAAAAAATAAAATCTTTATATCCGGATAGTAATAAGCGTCTGAAACATATATTTGAGAAACAAGTCTACGGTCTTGCACCAACAGAAATTATTTACCGCATAGCATTAAGTTTCATTCTCGGATTTAATAAGACCTCCGAAATATCTGTGCATAATTTCCGTCAGATTGATGCTCTACCATACGCAAAGGAGGGAAATCTTGATACATTTCTCGATTCTATTTTTAAATCATAACTAAAGCAATTATGCTTACAGTCATTATATGCACTACGTCTTTGGTCATATTATCCGATGATTATTGCACTGTTACGGTCGAATATCTGTATAGTAATGGTGAATCTGCATATGAACCGTATGTTGCAGTTTTTAATAATGGAGATAATGTGGATATTACTATAAATAACCCTGAAATTTTAGGATATACGCCGAAGGAGTAAACTGCGGAAGATGCTGCGGATGCAACTAAGACAAAATTGCAATACAATAATATTTCAAGGGATTATAATATAACGGTGTATTATGTTCCTCATGAAGTCCAATACAAAGTGAGATATTTCCTTCAAAATATATCTGATGACCTCTATACGGAGAATTTGTTACCCGGCGATGATTTTTATATAGGACATGGTTTGACCGGAAGTAAACCTGAAGACTTTGGAACTTTCGAGGGATTTACACAGCTGTTTTATAACGAAGATGCGATAGCCGCTGACGGATCAACTGTATTTGAAGT
>CANRAN010000134.1 GCA_947628595.1 uncultured Clostridia bacterium
GCGGCGGATTCAAGTTCCTTCTGATGCTGACCCTTTTTAGCCTTTACAACAGGTGCCATAACCTGAATTTTTGTACCGTCGGGCATCTCCATTACCTTATCGACAATCTGGTCTATTGTCTGCTGTCTGATTTCTCTTCCGCATACGGGGCAATGAGGTATTCCTATTCTTGCATACATAAGTCTGAGATAATCATAAATTTCTGTAACAGTTCCGACTGTTGAGCGTGGATTTTTTGACGTTGTTTTCTGGTCTATTGAAATTGCCGGAGAAAGTCCGTCTATGCTGTCAACATCGGGCTTATCCATTTGTCCGAGAAACATTCTTGCATAGGATGAAAGCGACTCTACGTATCTTCTCTGACCCTCCGCATAAAGCGTATCAAAGGCAAGTGATGATTTGCCCGAACCCGAAAGTCCCGTAAGTACAACAAGCTCGTCACGGGGAATATCTACATTTATATTTTTAAGATTGTGCTCACGGGCACCTTTTACAACTATTTTTTTGAATGGCATTATATTTTCCTCCGAAAATTCAATCAACATCATTTTTAAATTTCTCACACTTAATGAACATAAGGAGTGCCATATCGCACTCCTTATACAGTTTTAAACATTATATTATTTTATTAAAGATTCAACTCCATCGTCAATAGACTCAACAGGAATTTCCTTGCCCTCCATTGCACATATGAACTGCTCACCTGTCATCTTTTCATGCTCAAACAGGAACTGTGCAACCCTATGCAACTCAGGAGTATGTGCCTTGAGAATTTCTTCCGTTTTATTGTAACCGTCAGTAATATATCTCTCGATTTCCTCATCTATTTTGGCGGCTGTTTCCTCCGAATAAGTCTTATTATGTCCAAATTCCTTGCCGAGGAATACCTCTCCGTCAGATGAACCAAACGTTATAGGTCCGAGCTTTTCGCTCATACCGTATTTTGTTATCATTGAAAATACAAGATTCGTTGCCCTTTCAATATCATTCGATGCTCCGGTCGATATATCACCCAGTATAAGTGCTTCGGCAACACGTCCTCCGAGAAGTACAACAATTTCTTCAAGCATTTCATTCTTTGAACGATAGCTCCTGTCCTCAGACGGAAGTGACATTGTAAAGCCGCCTGCCATTCCTCTCGGTATTATGGATATCTGATGAACAGGATCCTGCGTAGGACTGAAATAGGTTGCTATGGCATGACCTGCCTCGTGATAGGCTGTAAGCTTCTTCTCCTTATCGGACATTACTCTCGACTTCTTCTCCGCACCGACAACTACCTTTATCGTTGCTTCCTCAACCTCAGTCATTGTTATAGCCTTGAGATCCTTTCTTGCAGCAAGAAGTGCAGCCTCGTTGAGAAGATTTTCAAGATCGGCACCCGTGAAGCCCGCTGTCGATTTCGCAATCGTTCTGAGATTTACATCGGGAGCAAGCGGTTTACCCTTTGCGTGTACCTTAAGAATTTCCTCTCTGCCCTTAATATCGGGTCTTCCAACTATAACCTGCCTGTCAAATCTGCCCGGACGCATAAGTGCCGGATCAAGTATATCGGGGCGGTTTGTCGCAGCAATCATTATTACACCCTCGTTTGCTCCGAAGCCGTCCATTTCAACAAGCAACTGGTTAAGTGTCTGCTCACGCTCATCATGTCCGCCGCCCAGACCTGCTCCTCTCTGTCTGCCGACTGCATCAATCTCATCAATAAAGATTATACATGGCGAGCTTTTATGTGCCTGCTCGAACAGATCTCTTACTCTTGATGCACCGACGCCGACAAACATTTCCACAAAGTCCGAACCGGAAATTGAGAAAAACTGTACCCCTGCTTCTCCTGCCACAGCTCTCGCAAGAAGTGTTTTACCTGTACCCGGAGGACCTACAAGCAAGACACCTTTCGGTATTCTTGCACCAAGCTCATTATATTTCTTCGGATCCTTGAGAAATTCAACAATCTCCCTCAGTTCCTCCTTTTCCTCATCAGCTCCCGCAACATCAGCAAAGGT
Source organism: uncultured Clostridia bacterium (assembly GCA_947628595.1). Lineage (GTDB taxonomy): Bacteria > Bacillota > Clostridia > Oscillospirales > Acutalibacteraceae > UBA1213. Next base: position 2,007 of record CANRAN010000134.1, read on the forward strand.
AGTTTTCCGCTTCTCATCATTCACACTCTTTATCTTAGCCTTACCGAAGGACATGGATTTTCCCGCATCCCCCATACCGTTTGAAAGCCGTCGCATGAAAAACAGCCATACAACCACAAACAGAACAAGCAAAATGATGTTTGGCAATATATTTATCCAGAATGAATTATCCGCAGCCGGCTTCCATGTAAATTTCATGGGTTCATCCGTATTTTTTTCATTGTAGGCCTCTACATACGGATCAACCGCATCAAGGAAAAGTGCCACGCTTGCAACGGTGGTTTCTATTTTCTTGCCGTCAGTCTTGACAATCTCAAGACTTCCCGTTCCGAAGTCAAGCGAATACTCCTTTACCTTGTTATCCTTGAAAAGATAAATAATCTCCGATGTGCTTCTGTCATCCGGCCTCTGCATTGAAAAGAACACAGAAAAGATTATTATTAGCAGGATCGGTATTCCGAGATAAATTAATAGGTTTCTCACAGTTTTCTTGTTGTCCAATGAATTGTCACTCCTTTATTTTTTTGGATTGCTTTTTCGGAACGCCCACATAGGGCATTCCCCTGTATTTTTCATTATAATCAAGACCGCAGCCGACTATAAACAGATCATCTGTGACAATACCCGTATAATCGGGTTTTATCGGCACGATCCTTCTGCCCGGTTTATCAAATAATGTGCATATTCTTATGCTGTGAGGAGAAAATCCCCTGAGATATTCGGTTATGTACGACAATGTATATCCGGTATCAAGTATATCTTCGACAACTATTACATCTTTACCCTTTATATCTGTTGATATATCCGATGTAATTTTTACATTTCCTGTCGACTCTGTCCTTTCCCCATAGCTTGAGGCTTTTATAAAATCAACCGTAAAGTCGATATTAAGCCTACGCACAAGGTCGGCAAGAAAAATAAAACTCCCCTTTAACACACCTATGATGACAGGACATTTTCCTTTGTAGTCATTATCAATGCGTTGGGCTATATCATCTGTCGCATTGGAAATATCAACCTCATCAAAAAGAATCTGCTCTATATCCTCGTACATAGCTTAATTCCTTTCAGAAAAATCATGATTATCCGGCTGTATCACAAGCACTCTCTCCGAGCCGTCTTTTACCATACCGCCCTCAGACGCTCCTATACCCTCTATCCATAAAATTTCGCTTCCGTCTGCAAGGACAAGAATCTTATCCCTCTTATCCCTCGGTATTTTAAGCTCATTAAAAAGTCTTTTCAGTGATTTAGTTATATTTCTTTTCGGAAGTCGGAATTTATCCCCGCTTTTCCTGAAACGAAACATACCCGACATAGCTATTGTATCATAATCAAGGCAATATTTAAACATAAATTTGTTATTTTTCTGACACTTGTAAAAATCTTCTATATTCAAGACCGAAAGTTTGAACTTTTTATTACTAATTACAATTGAATCCTGCCCGTTATATGGTATTTCTTCCCCTGTAATATCCTCTGACCTTTTTATTATTCTCAGAAAACCCTGGTTTGAAACTGCATAAATTTTACTTTTTAATTCTACCGCACCTGATGAGGCACAAATTTTTCTTATAAGCTCTATATGCCTTGCTTCGGGTATAATGTCAAATTGCTTTGTCAGTATTGCTATAATCTCTGCAAATACGGCATCTTCACTATCGTAAAGCACTTTAGCTTTATACCCTTTATCCGTATACGCAATATCGAGGATTCTCTTTGCTGATGTGTAAAGGTAATCCGCATTACGCTTCATTCTTTGAGTAAGTTTAATAATATTTTCCTCAAACGACGGATTTATTTCCTTTAGTACAGGCACAACATCAA
>CANRAN010000135.1 GCA_947628595.1 uncultured Clostridia bacterium
TTACGATTTTCCTTTTCAAAATCTTTCTTCGTTGCAACAAGGATATTCGCATTCGGGTATAACTTTAAAAAGTCACTTCCAATCTGTTCCGTCAAATGATTTGGTACACATATAAGGCTTTTGGAGTGCAGACCTAAACGCTTGCCCTCCATTGCAGCAGCTATCATTTCAAAGGTCTTGCCCGCACCAACCTCGTGTGCCAATAGTGTATTACCACCATACAAGCACCTTGCAACCGCATTAAGCTGATGTGGGCGGAGTTGTATTTCCGGATTCATACCGACAAAATTCAAGTGACTTCCGTCGTATTCACGGGGACGAGAGGAATTGAATTGACGGTTATATGTTTCTACCAAATCGTCACGCCGTGACTTATCAGCAAAGATCCATTCCTTGAATTTTTGCATTATAACTTCCTGCTTAGCTCTTGCCTGTGCGGTTTTGGTGGCATCAACAACATATTTTTCTTTGCCGTCAACTTCAACTTTTACTTTAACCGTTGTGGCTTTCAGATTAAGTGCATCTTCGATCAGCTCATAAGCTGTTCTGTCGCTTGTACCGTATGTTGTCGTAGCCTGTACATTCCATTTATCAGTTCCCTTATTGGTTATCGTCCAAGCACCTGAAATCGGGGAATACTGAACATCTATAAACTGTGATTGAGAGTATTGGTTCTTGTGCCAAGAAGGAGTACCAACAAGCTGATACACAAAGTCCCTGATATATTCAGGCTTTATCCAAGTTGATCCGAGCCTTAAATCTATACTGCTTGCTTCAAGTCTTTCGGGCATAGCCTTTTTAAGTGCTGTTATATTTACTGTAAGAGAAGTATCACCGTTGTTAAAGGCTCTTTGTGCTGTATTGAGCTTTTCAAGGATATTTCCCGATAAGTATTCATCAGCTGTTACATATCTGTCCGTTTCGGGGATTTTATAAATCGAGCCTTTCAAATCAGCAATGATTTTATCCTTGTCAAAGCCTGTAAGCTGTGCCATATATTCAAGGTCAACTTTTGCTCTATTTCCAAGCGAAACCGCAAGAGCGTCAACAGATGTATTTACTTCTGTAACTATATGTTCAGCTTTGACTGTTCTCTTACTGAAAATATCGGCTTTTCCGATATACTCTCCGTTTTCGTTGAATTTTTCAAGAGAACGAAGGAGTGGGAGAGAGGAGTCGTTTTTAAAAACATCAAGGTTCGATTTATCGCTAATGCGACCGTGTTTTGATGTAAAATCGTCATAAAGTGCAGATAACGTGTTTTGAACATCTTTTATTTCTCTGTCGGTTACATTTTCGTCAAGCTGCATTTCAAGAAGCTGACGAACCGTATCACGAACGGCAACCATTCCCGCCATAATTTCAAGGTTTTTATTTGCCTTTGATTTCGGAAAATTTACCGGAGTGCTTTCGCCGCTCTCGTAGAAATATGCTTTGCCGTCAGAAAGAAAATAACTGCTGTTCCTCAGACTTTCGGGGGCGGCAACTGGGACTTCACGTCCCGGTTCCTCGGACTGATAATCAGTCTTTACAGTTTTAATCTTACCCTCAATATTGTTCATTGCCGCCCTGATCTGTTCAGACAGCTTTGTATCTCTGTTCGGCTGACAGGTACTTTCCATACCGAATTGTCCGCTCACTGTTGCCATTGTTCCGCATATTTGTTCCGGATGTTCAGCGAAATATGCGTTTATTTCAATACCGTTTTCATCTGCGGATGTCTTTATCCATAGCGGCTCATTTCCGGGTGTTATCTTCAAAGGCTCTGTACGCTTTTGTAAGAAGATAATATCCGAAGTAACCTCTGTACCTGCATTAGCCTTGAACGCATTGTTAGGCAGCCTTACAGCACCTAAAAAATCAGCTTTTTCTGCGAGCAGCCTCCGTGCTGTCGGATCTGCTTTATCAAGAGTTCCTTTCGAGGTTATGAAAGCAACCACACCGCCCGGTTTAACCATATCGAGCGATTTTGAGAAGAAGTAGTCATGTATCAAAAGATTGTTGGGATTGTACTTCTTATCGTAAACTCTGATATCTCCGAACGGAACATTACCGACCGCAACATCAAAGCTTTCCTCTTTCAGCTTGCTGTTTTCAAAACCGCAGACTTGTATATCCGCTTGAGGATATAACACCTTTGCAATACGTCCGGTCAGACTGTCAAGCTCAATTCCTGTTACTCTTGTGTTGCTGCCCGGCAGCATTCCGATAAAGTTACCGATACCGCAGGACGGTTCAAGCAGCTTGCCACCGTCCATGCCCATATCGGCAAGTTTAGCATACATTTCCTTGATGATAACTGGAGAGGTATAAAATGCCGTCATTGTGGACTTTCTTGCGGCTTCAAATTCATCATCAGTAAGCAATTCTCGGACTTCTTTATAATGCTTGTTGTCAGGCTCAAATACCTTTGAAAGACCGCCCCAGCCTGTATATTTTGAGAGTAATTCCTGTTCTTCCGGTGTTGCCGTTCTGTCCTCTGCTTCAAGCTGCTTTAATGTGCGGATGGCATTAAGGTTATCATTAAATTTCTCCACCGGTTTACGCTGTCCGAGGGACAGGTCTGTTATTTTGTAATTTGTATCTTCCAAAATATCAAGTGTAATATTTTCCGGCTGTTCCTGCTTTGCAGCGGCAGTATTATTACGCTGTTCAATTTGCACTTTTGCTCTTGTTATAAGCTCATACATCGTACTTGTATTACCACCCTCAAGGTCAAAAGGTCGATTAAACCTTTCAATATAAGCATCGAATTCATCACTTGTAATATCAACAGCCGTCTGATTGGAATTGCCCTCAAGTTGTTGAAAAAATGCCGTTGTTTGTGGAATGACCTCTATTATATTGTCCGTAGCAGCTTCAGCTTCAAGAATATCCTCATAACTTATCTGACTGATAACAAACTGTCCGCCCTCGGAACTGTTGGGATTGAAGTAAATTTCCTCAACACCGTAAGGAGTAAAGAAAAACTTATCTTTTTCGGTATCAACCTCATAGCCTAACTCTTCAATAGCCTTCTGAGAATTTATGTGTGCTTCTTCCTCGGCAATATTTTCGTCAGGAGTTTCAAGGGACGTTTCGGTTTCATCGGTAATAGTAAAGCTGTCACGGTCAAGGTATGAAATGTTTCCGTCTTTGTCTGTAATGCGAATAGACATATCAGGAGTAGTAAGTGTCTTATGAATAAGCTGTTCTATTTCATCAATCACCTGTTCCTTTGTGGCAGGATAGCTACCGTAATCGGTTTCATATTTCATTAGATGACCGTCAGAAACAGAGAAAGAGATTTCGCTCTCTGAAACGCTGTAATTATCTTTTCTTTCGTGTCCGTCACTATCCAACCCGCCTAAGTATTCTTCCGTTTCGGTAATAAAACTGATTTCACGAATTACATTAAAATTAATAGAATAATTATATTTATCCAAAGAAAAGACAGGGGAAACGGTTTGTTCCTCTGCCTTCGACTGATTTATTATGTTTTGTTTTATACGTAGATCAGCTCGTTCAGAATTATTTCCTCCACTCTGCTGTCTATCGAGTTCAGGCGGCGTACCCATTCCATCTGATCCGTTGCTTTCAGCTTCTCCGTTACGCCCTCCTGTTCCATCATCTGAGCTTCGAGCTTGTCCATCATTCTCTCCGCTGCTTCGTCCACCTCTATCAGATGATCCGTCAGGGTATGGTCGTCGAACATCTGCATATACAGTACCGGTTTGTTTTCTTTCAGGAATTTCTTCCTTTTCAGTCCCCACCAACCTACGCTCCTCTCGTCCGATGTCACGCTCAT
>CANRAN010000136.1 GCA_947628595.1 uncultured Clostridia bacterium
TTGGAGTCTATTGCAACAATAGCCGGAAAATCCTCAACATAAAAACGATATATTGCCTCAGTTCCGAGATCCTCATATGCGAGGGTTTCGATTTTTTTTATACTCCTTGAGATAAGTGCTGCCGCACCTCCTATTGCTGCAAAATATACTACACCGTTCTTTTTCATGGACTCAATAACCTCATTACTTCTCGCACCCTTTCCTATCATGCCCTTTAAACCCCTGTCAAGCAGTGCAGGGGTGTATTTATCCATTCGATAGCTTGAGGTCGGTCCTGCCGGTCCTACGGCATGACCGGGTTTAGCCGGAGCCGGACCTACATAATATATTACTTCTCCCTTGATATCCACAGGCAGGGGTTTTCCCTGTTCGATAAGCTCAAATAGCCTTTTATGTGCGGCATCTCTACCTGTAAGCATTGAGCCTGTTATAAGTACGCTGTCGCCCGCGTGAAGATCTGCAATAGCCTCATCTGTAAGTGGAAATGTAATTCTCTTTGTCATGTATGTCGCCCCCTCAAATTTCCGTTTCTTTGTGCCTTGCCGCATGGCAGCATATATTTACAGCTACCGGCATTCCGGCTATGTGTGTTGGAAAATACTCTATATTCACACCAAGTGCGGTGCTATCTCCCCCGAGTCCTGCCGGTCCGAAGCCCATTTTATTGATTTCTGAAAGAAGCTCTGATTCAAGCTCGGCATATTTTCTGTCGGGATTATAGGTATCTATCGGGCGTAGAGTTGCTTTTTTAGCAAGCATAGCCGCTTTTTCAAATGTGCCGCCTATCCCTATGCCGACTACTATCGGAGGACACGGATTAGGTCCTGCATACCTCACTGTATCAAGGACGAAGTCCCTTACACCCTCAATTCCGGCGGAGGGGGGTAACATTTTTATGGCGGACATATTTTCACTGCCGAAGCCCTTGCAGCCGGCAAGAATTTTTATCCTATTCCCCGGTACTATCGTTGTATAAATAATTGCAGGAGTGTTATCTTTTGTATTAATTCTGTCGAAAATCGGGTCGTTTACTACGGATTTCCGTAGATATCCGTCTATGTACGCACGTCGCACACCCTCTTGAACTGCATCCTCAAAGCTGCCATTTTCAATAACAACTCTTTCTCCGTATTCAACGAACAGAACAGCCATACCCGTATCTTGACAAATTGGAATCTCCTCATCTGCGGCTATTTTATTATTTTCCAAAAGCTGTGCAAGTACATTTTTTCCGATAGGGCTGCTTTCGGTATTTTCTGCTTTTTTTAATGCACCAAGAATATCATTACCTATATAGTAATTCATATCCATATAAAGCCTCTTCACGGCTGCCGTTATTTTATCTGCATTAATTCTTCTTACTTCCATTTTTCGGGAAATCCCCTTCACCTCACTAAATTTCTTACTACACTATTATAAATTAATCTGTCTTTTTTTTCAATGTCTTAATCCCTAATTCGATTTATATTTGAAAAAATAAATAAATTTAAGTTAAAATAAACATATATTAATAGAAAATCTGAGTGTTTTCTACAAAAAAAATCGTTAAAAAATGATAATCTTGACATAATGCTTAGTAAGTATTAAAATATATATTAATAGATTATTAATTTATGTTTAAATTTTTATTATCATTTTGGGAGTGTAATTATGGCAGCGGAAAGAATACAACTGCTTGAGGAAAAAAATATACATCTTTGGTTCGGCGGATCACCTGTTGTGCTTTGTACAATGAAGCTTGAGCTTGACAAAAAGGTTGGGGCAATTTTTGCATACGGAAAAATGCTTAATGTTCAGCCTGAACATATTCAGGAGGTGGTTTTTGACCTTATTTGCTATGACTCCGTAAGGCTTATTGTAAACACTATTGAGAATTGTAAATATACGGGTCTTGATGTACCGAGAAACGGTGTTTTTGGTATGGATGTCCCGATAAGGGTCAGAAATCCAAGCACAAGAAATATCGAATTTGTTATAAAATCAGTTACAACCACAAGTGGCGAAACATGGGAAAACAAGGACGGTATAAGATTTAATATGAGCCTTGAACAGAAAAGCCTTTTTAATGTACAGGGGGATCTTAACAAACAATTTATAGATAATTGTATCCGTGACGGCATTGACTACACAAGACTTATTTTTCAGCCCGTGTTTAATAGTTCATATTGGCTTTGTTCCTGCGGTGCTTTGAACTGGAGCGATGAAAATGTTTGCTGTGAATGCAAAGTGAGTAGAAAATGGCTGTATGATAATATACAGAGTGAAGTTTTACGGGCTCAGACTGAGGAAAGAAAGGCGGCAGCGGCAAAAATCAGAATGGAGTCCGAAGCAAGAAACAAACTTGACAGAGAACATAATAAGGAAACGTTTGAAAAAAGAAAAGCAGAATACGAAAATCAGCTTAAAAAGCAAAATAACAGACGGGCTGTAAAAAAAGCTCTGCTTCTTTTAGTCGTGGTTTTATTAATAGCCGGAGGAGTCCTTGCTTTTTTAACATATGCATTACCATATATAAGATATCAGGATGCCGTTGCAACAATGAACAGAGGTGAATATAACAGTGCCATAGAGAAATTTGATAATATGAATGGCTATCTCGATAGTGCGGAACAGAAAACAGAGTGTGTTTATAAATTGGCAATAGATAAATATTATGAAAGAAATTATTCTGATTCGGCAGACCTGTTTTCGGGAATACCGGGATACAAGGATTCAGAAAGTATGTATATGAGTTCACTGATAGGAATAGCAGATGGGTATCTTGAGGAAGGAAAATACTTTGATGCACTTGAAATGTATATTAAAGCCGGAGTTGACTATAAAACAAATGATAATGCAAAAAAATGTACTGATGAGCTTTATCAATCGGCAGTTAAGGAATTAAATGCCAATAATTTGACAGGTTCGTATGAAAAATTTGCGGTGCTTGGTGATTATAAAAAAAGTAAAGAATATGCAAATGAATGTCAATACCGCTTGGCTGAAAGGTATTACAAGAGAGGCGAATATAAAAAAGCAATAGATATATACACTGATATTGCTGGATATAAGGATATAGATGAAAAGCTTGATGGTATACAGGATTTGACGATAGTACTCAGTGCGGCGGCTGATGAAGATACACCGGCAGTCTGGGAAATTTATGACGGTGTTTGCCAGAAGTGTCAGAAGAAAGCTCAGTATATATTTGAGTTTTATCAAAGCGGAAAGTTTAAGTTTGAGGTAGAATGTGATAATGGTTGTGAAATTGAGGAAATGACAGGTAAGTTTAAAATTGAAAGTAAGAAGCTATACCTGTCTGAGTACGTAAGGGGTATTCTGACGTGGAAGGAGGCAGCCGACATAAAGAGCATAAAGACAGATACGCAAAGTGTTGACGGAAAGAATACTGCAATAGTAATGACAGATCCGTTAAATAAGAAAAATAAAAAGACAATTACATTGTACGGAAATAATATTTCAGACAGTACCATTTCAATTGAATAGTAAGATTAATGCTCACAAAGCCGAACATGTCAGAGAGGTAACCGGCTTTTATAGCGGAATCACCTCATACGGAAATAACCTAAGAAAGTGTACATTTGATAGCTTAAAATGGTATAGTTGCATAAAAAAATAAAACTCAGAATAGAAAATTAATGTAATTTGTAGAAAAAGCAAAAAACTGTTGACAAAGAGGAGGAGGTGTGGTAATATAAATGAGCTGTCGCACGAAAGACCGGTAGCGAAGACAGGCGGGAGCCTTGAACAGAGCTGAGGTTGAGCGAATAACAAACAG
>CANRAN010000137.1 GCA_947628595.1 uncultured Clostridia bacterium
TCGAGCATTTGAATCCTTTTGCCAAACAGAGTAAATTTAAAATTATATCTTGCACCCATTTCCATCCACCCTTTTATATATAATCATTCAATATAATTCCCTCTCAATTACCGATGTATAAACCAAAATATACAAAAAATCCTCAAAAGCCGCTATTACAAGCCGTTTTTGAGGATTTTTTATCGACAGGGGCAGAAGGACTTGAAATAGATTTTTAGCGTTTAGCAGCATATGGCAACGTTTTGAAACATACAGTATTTAAGCCATTTTTTGATGTTTTTTGTTAAAATCATTTTGTAATTTGTTATAACGTTATGTGTCATTTTTTATTCAATAACGCACAAACAACGCACAAACTTTTTGATATTATTGATAACAACTCACATCAAAACATCTATTTGTGTAAAATTTTAAAACGACATATAATATACAATTTGTTAATATTAATTACTATACATTCTCTAACAAAATAATATTTATCGCTTCTATACTTAAAAATACGGAAACACTTTTGTTTAAAGTATTTACAATCCTATAATTTAACAATAAATATTTTATAAATTAATAAGCACCAACAGCGGCATATAGTACCGTTGAGGTGCTTATAATTGTTATATGTTAAGTTTTCTTATACAATAATCAAGGTCGGGTAGTTGTGACAATATAAGGTCGACTGCGTTTTGTTCACATATAAAATGTAAGCTATTTCTTATCTGCATTTCCTTTTCTTCTGCTTTCGCTACACTGTAAGGCTTTTCGTAAACATAACGCCAAAATCTCCTTTTTTCTTTGTCGTTCAATGTGTCATAATACCTGCCGAAAAGGTCTGTCGGAGGTTTTCCCTCCTTTATTTTTTCAAGCCGTTTTATTCTGCTTTCAATGCCCATTCTATCCCTCCTGCACTGCTTCCAAAGCTTCTATCCTCTGTATAATATTGAATGTTTCAGTTAATTTAATGTAATGCCTAAATATCATATCCGCTGCATTGAGGCGTATTTGAGGAGCGTTATTTGTATCGTTCATGATATTTATAACCGTTTCTGTTGATGTGCTTATTTGACTTTGTAGTGCTGATACTGCGATGTCTAACAATTCAGATTTAGCTTTGTCATACTGTTTTTTAAAATCGGCAGTTTTCATACGTTCGTGTATTTGCCGCTGTGACAATTTACATTTTTCAGCAGCTTTCTTCATTGTCGGCTCAGACAGTAATGCGGAGATTACTTCTTCATTGGAAATATTCATTATATACCCCTCTTTTAAATGCAATTTTCGGCGGTTTGTTGTTCTTGTTTCAAAATCCTGTAAATATCTTCTGCGGTTTCGCCACTGCTAAGACAAACAAATTCGTATTTGTTTCTCAGCATTTTTTCAATATCACAAAAAATTGTTTTACTGTCCTTATCAGTACATTTCAGTATCAGATGTTTGCGACAGTGTCTTTGGTAAATATCAAGTAAAAGTAAATCAAATGATTGCATACTAAAAATCTCCTTATTTGTAGTTTTTTTGTGGTTTTATAAGCGTTTGAAAATTATGCCAGTAGTTATAAAACAAACCTAATAAAACACCTGCGGTATCGCTGTTATGGTCGATACAGCGTACTTGTAAGTTGTATCTGTTAGGGCTACTCCATGCCTGCAAGGTATTGTATATCGGTAAGCCTATATCCGACACTTTACGCTTTTCTCGTTCCATTTGTGCGGGGGATATTCTGTAATGTTTCATATATTCAAGGCTCGGACAATTTTCAATTATCAGCGTTGCACTACCACTTATCTGCTTCATACGATTAATTTCTGCTTCAAATCTTGTACGCTCTTTTGTTATATTACCCCATAGTTCATTAATGTTTGCTTTACGTTCTACCGAATACAAAAGATTGAAATTATAACAACCGCAAATAAATGAATAATCTCCATAAGGCAGCTGTTGCTTTATATGTGGGATGTGTAATTTATCAAATACTTTTGTTATATGTTCATTTTTTTGCTCTCGGGTATCACAAATAACACACAAATTGCTTAAAAATCGTTCTTTTTCTGTCAATTATAACATCTCCTTCTTATGGGTTACGATGGGTTACAAGACTTGCAGACCAAAAAATACAGTATTTATGCGGTTTTCCTCATGGTTACGAAAGTTACGAGGGACTTATGAATATATATATTTTTTTATTTATTATATAATATCTTTAATAAAAGTATCGTATACCTCGTATACAATACCTGAAAACATCAGTATTCATGAGCGTTTCAGCGGTTACGAGGAAACGAAAAATCATCGTAACCGCTCGTATACCTTTGTAAACAATTCTTATACAACAATTAATTGTAATTATATTTGTACTTTCTTTTCGGCAAAAATCTCAACCGCTGAGATTTTCCATTGACTTTTTTTATAGTTTGTTCAATCCCTAACTTGTTTAATACAGATGATATTTGCTGTCCTGTATAGTTGCGTAAACTTTCATACAGGGCTTTAAATTCAGATACTGTCATATACTCCCACTCAACAGTATAATCACTGCCGCCATTATCAGAGAGGATATCTCTAATTTCAACCTCAGCCTTCATTGGCTTTTCATGCGTTCCATTGCGAACCGCTAACATCTTTTGTTCCTCTTCGGTCAATCTGAACTCTTGTAACCCCTTTAAGTTGACAATATGTTCTACCTCTTTCCAAAGCTGAATAAAATCAAACTCCTTAAGCTTATCAATGTCAATCTTATTAATGGGTATCGTCCAAAATCGTCTGTTTCCGCTTGTATCAATCAGAAATTCAGTAGAATTACAAGTTGCACAAAAAGAAGTTCTCCTAACAGAACAAATGTCGCCTCGCCCATATGGCTTACGGTATTCATCTTTTGATTGAGTGATAAACGCTTTTAATTTTTCAATGTCGGTTCTCAAAGTAGACTCAACTTCACCCAATTCACATATCCAACATGATAATGCCCGAATATAGCTGTCCTTATCGTGAAAATTTATAGCAATACCTTCTTTAAAAAAATCAGATTTCAGCGATAATGCTCTGAAAAAACTTGTCTTTCCTACACCTTGATTACCTGTCAAGCATAAAACACCATCAGCACCAAACGGCTTATCAGGTTGATTATGAAGTAGTGCAATACACTGCATCAACCATTTTTTGATTAAAATTTTACTGAGTATATCGTCTGATGAAATGTACAATAGTTTGTACAGTTCATCCAATCGCTCTTCGCCGTCCCATTTATGTTTATCAAGTAATTCAAGTACAGGATTATAACTGTTACGGCTTACAATGATATTAAGATATGCGTCAATAGTATTCATGGTACAGTATTTGTATGTTCCTTGTAGTTCTGAATATAGTAATGGCGTGATATTTGAGGGTAGAAATTCTTCGTTTTCCTCTGAAAATCCTGTAAAATCATTCTGCTTCGTTATAACATTATACCTTGCTGTTGCACCTTTCTTTTTTAAAAATTCTGATAATATATCAGGAGTAAAGTTCGGCTTTTTGTTATATGAATTCCACGATTCTTCCAAAGACGCTATCCCCTCACGCCGTGCAACAAGGTTTAAAAATTCCGTGTCTGATTTCATTAACTCTGCATTCAATTTTCATCACCTCACTATAACAATTTTTATATAAGACAATTTTTTCTGTTTCACTGCCAAACATCAATATATCAAGCAAGTATCCTATACGCTCCGAATTTTGCATACTACTAACGAAAAGCGGATGATAAGCACCTTG
>CANRAN010000138.1 GCA_947628595.1 uncultured Clostridia bacterium
AGCAGTATCTTCCCTTATTTTAACTGCACTTATTGACCCTATTGCCTCGCCTGTCTGCTTATATTCTATAATCCAGTTATAGCATTTTTCGTCCGCATAATCATCTATGCAGCCTTGTATATATGCCCGTACTTCATCGGTATTTACATACGGCTCCCATGTCATAAATTTTGTTACCTCGGGATCGGACGCCCAATTATTGAACATATCCTCCGCATCATTTATTCTGAATTTCCTCAAAATAAGCCTTTCTGTTTCAAGATGTGCCGTTCCCATGTGTTTCATTCTTATCACTCCCAATAATTTCTTTATAACTTACTTCTATTTTTTTATCCATCAGTATTAATTTATACACAATAAGTAATGCAGAACTCACTTTTATAATCAATTATGACTTACCGCAATATTCATTATAAAAATCCAGAATCTTTTCCATTGTATCAATGTGAAATTCAAACAAATGCCCTCTGTCTTTATATTCGATAAATCTGAAATGCGGATCATCTCCATATACATCAAAAAATTTATCATAACCGTTTTCAGGAAGAACAACAGTATCATCTCTGCTCTGTATTATCATAATCCCGGCATCCGAAACGGCAAAACCGTCTATTGCACTGTAATCTGCATACTCACCGAATTTCATTTTTTCATACAGATAAATATATGGCATAAATAATTCAATACCAAAACCAGCCATAGCCTTTCCCTGTTGTCTGATCAAATCCATTGAACGGTCAAATCCTGATACAAGTGCTGCCGCTTTCACGTTATTGTGATTTTTCAAAACACTTCCTGCCGAATACCCTCCCCAACTATGTCCGTATAATACAATAGGAAGATCCTTATATTCTTCAATTTTTTCAACATATCCCAAAGCATAATCAAGGTCAATAACTCCCTGGGGAAGTCCCTCTATTGAGTCACCCTCACTCTTGTCATTTCCGGTAATGTCGTAGGCAAATACATAATATCCGTTTGAAGTAAAATAATCGGAAAACTGCATATATGCGTTCTGTCCACCCACACCAAAGCCATGTGCAAGAACTACAACACCTTTGATTTGTTGCTGATCTTCCTTGTAATATTGATAACCTGCAAGCATTTGTCCGTTGTTTGACGGGAATTTACACTCTTTCATTTCAAGTCCCTCAAAATCGCTTACGGAACGTGTCAGCCACATTGGAGTTTCAAACCGTGAACCGAAATTTAAGTTATACATTATCACTGACAGAACAGGCATAACAATCAGAACAATAGCCGCAAGGAAAATTGTGATTCTGACTATAACCGCTTTAATTTTTTTCTTTTCGTTCTTGATTTGTTCCATTTCTTTTTCTCCGAACTTATAATGTTTCCTAATTATCCTGTAAAAATAATAACACCCGTATTGGGGATAATATATGACTATTCATATTTGTAAAGCTTTATGGTAAATGTCGTACCCTTGCCGATAACAGAATCTACATCAATACTTCCATTATGTTTTTCTATTATGCTCTTTGCAAGTGACAAACCTATTCCGATACCATTTCCAGCGGAATTTGAAGTTTTATAAAATCTCTCGAAAATATGCGGTAGGTCTTTTTCGGATATTCCGCACCCCGTATCAGATATCACTATCATTGTATAAAGCTTATTATCCTCGGTGGAAAGTGTAACTTTACCTTCCTCGTTTGTATGTTCTATACAGTTTTTAATGATGTTAGACAGCGCCTCGCACATCCATTTTTTATCACATTTTACACTTATACCCCCACATTCGTTCTTAATTATATTTACTCCTTTAAGTTCGGCTATAATATCCGTGTTTCTAATACATTCACTAAATATATTTTCGATATTTTCGTTTTCAAAATGAAATTCGATCGCATTTGAATCAAGCCTTGAAAGGGTGAGGAGTGACTGAACAAGGAAGCTTATATCATTCAGTGACTGTCTTATATCATGCAGAAATTCCTTTCGCATTTTATCCGTCATATCATCGTCCTCAATCAGATTATCTACCATAATCATAGTAGAGGTCATGGGCGTCTTTATCTGATGTGATATATCCGATATCGACTTTTTAAGATATAATTTATCACTTATGTTTTTTTCCGAGTATTCACGCAGCATTACAGTGGTCTTATATATCTCATTCATAAGTATTGAACCTTCATCCTCTGTATTTTTCTCAATCTCAAGATTATATTCTCCCCTGTTTATTGAGGAAAGATAATTCGTAAGACGGACAACATCCTTCTTGCGTTTTGTCATATATATAATAAATACTGATATAAACACAGCCCCCGCCGCAACTATAACAAACACTGTAAGAAATACGGTTTCATAGCTGTTTTGCTCATTTTCATATACGAGCCAATCCTCAGAGGAAATTCCATAGGTCTGCAAGAGCCTTTTACCTGCTTCGGTACTATCGTTTCCGTTTAATATTTCAAAGATTTCGGTTTCGTCAATATCGGGATATTTCTCAACCAAAGTGCTTATTATCTCCTCCACACAACGGTTTGTGGAATTTTTTATATTATCTATACTGATCTTTGTCACAAGCAAACCAATTACCGCAAAGACTATTGTTATTGCAACAAATAATATAACATACAGCTTTGAATGTTTCATTATTCCTCCAATCTGTAACCGACATTCTTAACAGTTTTTATAAGCTCTGTATCAAGCTTCTTTCTTATACGCTTTATATAGACACTCAATGTATTGTCATTTACATAGTTACCCGATATATCCCATATTTTTTCCAATATTATTTCACGACTGACAGTTTTCCCGATATTTTGAACAAGCAGGGAGAAAATCCTGTATTCGAGGGATGTCAATTCAACAGATAATCCGTTTTTAGTTACAATACGTGAATCAAAATCAATAGCAATATCTCCTATCGTCTTTGTATGCAAAGCATCGCTTTTTCTTGTAAGCCTCCGTATCCTTGCAAGCAGTTCACGGCTTGAAAAAGGTTTCGTTATGTAATCGTCCGCACCAAGGTCAAATCCCTTGACGATGCTGTCCTCATCGTCAAGGGCGGTAAGAAATATTACCGGAGCAGGATTTATATTTTTTATCACCTCATATAATTCAAAGCCATTTCCGTCGGGCAGTGTTATATCTATTATTATAACATCATAATCACCGCCCGATTTTTCAATAGCTTCGCCGTATGTTCCGCATATAACAGTTTCACAGCCGTTATTATGAAGATAATATGCCAACCCTTTGCTTATAGATTTATTGTCCTCGACCAGTAATATATTCATGCAGTCCCTCCATAAGATCCGCACCCACGAAACCTTAATCAGATATTGTCATTTCGGATAGTTTCTATTATATTCTGCTTATTCAACTTCACCTTTGAAAAATAGGTGATAATGAAAACCAATGCGACAACGGCTGCAATACTTATCAGCACTGCCTGCCACGGGAAAATAAATTCAAGTGCCTTTCCTATCCTGTCCGTATCCCACATACCCACAAATAGGAAATGTATGCCTACCGTACATATTATACCCGTTATTACACCTATAATCAATGCCTTTACAGTATAAAAAGCACATTCAAGCGTTATCATGCGGTTAAACTCCCGTTTAGTCATACCGACAGAACGCAGCATTGCAAATTCCTTTTGTCTTAACTTCATATTTGTGGTAACGGTATTGAAAATATTTGTTATGGCAATAAGGGAAATTACAGCTATAATGGCATATACAATATATTGAACAAGAGTTGCTA
>CANRAN010000139.1 GCA_947628595.1 uncultured Clostridia bacterium
AAAACGTGCAATGGCCGTAACAAATGCAAGAATCAACAGGAAACCGCAGAAACCGTTATTACCATAAATATTCGTACTGTTAGACGTCGATACCACCCATGCACTTGCTACTGCCTCTATTGACGGAATAAAGGAAAGTATAAACATAAGCACACTGATGAAATATGCACCATTATCCAAGAGCAGTGAAAGAATATCCTTTGTTCTGAATATCGAAGCAAAGTTTTCATAAAATGTATTAAAATAATCCGCAATATCAAACGTCTTTATGCTCTGACCGCAGCTCATACAAGCAACCGCACCCGGCTGCACGGGGGCGGCACAATGTGGGCAGTAGGATGTTCCCTGACCTACCTTTACACCGCATTTTGTACAAATAACCTGATTGTTCATAACCTGTGCGCCGCAGTTTCTGCAAAATTTCTTCGCCGGAAGATATTTTGAAGTATCCATCTGGGCAACGCTTTGGTATTGCTGTGCGGTTGTCTGCTGAGCATATGGCACTGCACTCTGTTCAACGCTTTGCTGTGTATTGAAAGCATTTCCGCAATTCTGGCAAAAAGCCATACCTACCTGTCTTACCGAGCCGCATTTATCGCAAAATGCCGAACCCAATCCTTTCTTAGTACCACAGTTCTGACATACATTAAAAGTATCTTCCATATATGAACCGCATGATTTACAATACATTTAATTTCCCCCTACCTTAATCAAAATAAGACCATTAGTGCTGAGTACAATTATACAATCAAATTATATTCAAGTCAAGAATTTGCAAAAAATATTATCTCCCATGCAATTTTTCTACATTTTAACGGCTTTAGAAAACAATCGGTATTTATATTTGTAAATTATTTACTAAGCTCTCCCGCCCTTTTGGTGCAGGCTGCCATAGCATCGTTTATTGCTTGCGGTACATTTCTCTCATAAAGCACGTTCATTGCCTCAATGGTTGTTCCACCCTTGGAGCAAACCTTTTTTATAAGCTCCTCCGGTGTATCATTTCCGCTGCGGAGCATTTCAGCACTTCCCTCGAATGTTTTACATACAAGCTTCAGTGCCGTTTCCCTGTCTATCCCCACAGAAACCGCATAGTCAACCATAGACTTTGCAAAAAGATACACATAAGCCGGACTGCTTCCGTTTACTGCTATAACGGCATTCATCTGCTCTTCGGGAAGTATTTCCGCCTCTCCCGAAAGTGCAAACATATTATACACCTCATTAAAGTCTTCATCACTTATATTTTCCGAGCGACACATTGCAGTAGCACCCTTTCCGAGTAAAAGAGGAGTGTTCGGCATAACACGAACGGCGGGACAATTATTTCCTATACCCTTGCGGACATATTCTATTGAAATTCCGGCGGCTATGGTTACAAAAATTTTATTTTCATTCACAGCTGCCTTAATTTCCGACAAAACCTCGTCATAATTCTGCGGCTTTACCGCAAGGACTATAATATCCGTTTTTTCAACAAGCTCAGCCCCCGTTGAGGCTGATGCTATACCTTTTTCCGCCATTGCAGACAGCTTAGCCTCATCTAAATCAAACACAAGAATTTCATCGGCTGATTTCAGCTTATTTACAAGCAAGCCGCCGATAATGGCTGTCGCCATGTTTCCTGCTCCGATAAAACCTATTTTCTTACTCATAATTCCAACACCTCATAATTAAATATATCAAGGGCGGCATAAGGCCGCCCTGTTCGGATCAATTACCATGAAATACAATAAGGATCGGGGAAATTGTGCTTATTATCACATCCGTTCGATACATAATCTCCGTACAGGAACATTTCCAGTTCGTCCGCACGTCTGTAAAGAAGTCCGTAGTAGCATACACCGCCCGCATGATGATATGCAAGCATTTCCGTTATAAGTGCATTCTTATTCACATAATTAAGATCCCTTGCCTTTGAGCCCGAATAATGTAAGTCAAGATATGTACCGCTGCAATAACCAACCTTTCCGTTGGATGTCTTTACCTTATACCACACACCATTATATACATCCGTACTTACAAGTGTAACCTTTGAACCGTCAGCCATAAGGGTAATTATATCAGACGATGTTGTATAGCTCTTTCTGAGGTAAAGACCACCGTCTGCATCCACAGTTGCAGTCACTGTTCCTCCGGACGAGGACGGACCATAGGAATTACAAAGAATATCCAAAAGATCCGAATCATATGTCCAGCCTGTTCCCAGATTATACGAGAACGATACAAGAGCGTCAAATTGCTGCTGATTGTATTTTATATTATTTTCCGCAAGCATATCGTTTACTCTGCTCGCATAAACCTCCTGATTTACAGCATTAACGAGAAGTGCATAACCCTCATTTTTGGTTATATTATCGTAGAAGCTCCAGCCTTCCCATACAACATAGCCATATCCGAGTGTAGGAATATTATTTGCAAGTGTATCGTATGTAATCTTGGAAACAAAGCCTTCCTTTTCACCGATAAATTTTATAACCTCATCGCTTGCACGGAGTCTGTCGGTTGTTGTGGTTGTTTTGTTTGTTTTTGTTGTTACATATACATCCGCTTCACCGTCCGAGCTTGTTGACCATTTGGAATCCTTATATGAATATGCCTTATATTTCAGTGTCCCTGCAACAGTTGCCTTATATGTTGCTGTCCATACATATGTATTTCCATCGGTCTTTTTCTCGTTGGCATTCACTGTAACGTTCTTTCCGTTTACTGTCACAACAAATTTAACCGCCGTCCGTGTCTTATCTGTTATGGCTATAAGCTTTACATTTGAGTTACGAACCGCCGAATTTGGAGAGGAATATGTAAACCTTATCGGATCGGCATTTCCAACTGTAACAACACAAACTGCCCTTCTGCCCTTTGAATCCGTATATGTTATTGCAGCCTTACCCGGATTTTTGGTTTCTATAAAGCCGTCATGTACTGTGGCAATATTTGAATTGCTTGAACCCCATACAGCACTGTAAGTGGAATAGCCCTTTATGTAAATTGTCTTTCCCGCCGTTGTGCTTGCCGAATATCTTGAAAGGCTCACACCACTTGACGAAACACTCTTAACAGTTATTTTACACGTTGCCTTGACCTTACCTGTTGAATCCGATGCGGTTATAGTAGCAGAACCTGCCTTCAGACCACTGACAACGCCGTTGCGTACTGCTGCTACATTTGAATCCGACGTAGACCAACTGACACTTCCGTTGTTCGACAATGTAGCCTTAAGTGTTACATTTGCTCCTATATCAATACTTGCGGAGGATTTTGAAAGAGTTATCTTCGCAGCAGCATTCACAGTTACCTTAAGTGCTGCACTCTTACTTCCGTTAGGGTCGTAAGCCTTTATATTTGCCGTTCCTGCCTTTACAGCCTTTACAACACCGCCCGATGTTACGGTTGCAACTGATTTATCTGACGTTGAATAGCTCACCTTTCCGTTTGACGGAGTTATTGTCGGCTTAATTGTGTAGGACGATCCGACCGTAAGCGATTTAGAGCTTTCCAAAAGCTTTATTGATGTCAAAACAGCTTTATTCACTTTAACGGTACATTTAACGGTCTTTCCCGATTTACTGTCCTTTGCGGTTATGGTTGCCGACCCTGCCGCAACCGCTTTTACAACACCCTTTGAATCTACTGTTGCAATTTTCTTATCAGAGCTTGACCATGTGAATTTTCCGCCCGAGGTCGTTGTTGCAGTGAGTGCAGCCGTCTTACCTATGTCAAG
>CANRAN010000140.1 GCA_947628595.1 uncultured Clostridia bacterium
AAGGCAGCCGAAATGGCAGGATATAATTTCAAGGCTGATGACAAATGTGCAGGTATGTATTTGCCCGCCAATGAGTCGAAAGCTCCGGAACTCGGCGATATTGCCAATCCTGTTGTGCGGAGGTCTGTATCGCAGACTATAAAGGTTATAAATGCCATTGTCAGGGAAATGGGGGAAAGTCCTGTTTATGTTAATATAGAGCTTGCAAGGGATCTTGCAAAGAGCTATGATGAAAGGGAAAAAATCGAGAAAAGGAATAATGTGAATCGGCAAAAAAATGATAAGATTATGGAGGAACTCCGCAAGGAATTTAAATTTGCTAATCCTAAAGGTGAGGATCTTATCAAGCTGAAGTTGTGGAATGAACAGAACGGCAGATGTATGTACTCAGACGAACCGATTGTAAGAGAAAGGCTTTTTGAGCCGGGTTATGCCGAAATTGACCATATAATACCGTACAGTATCAGCTTTGATGACACCATGAGCAATAAGGTACTCGTGAAAGCAAAGGAAAACAGGGACAAGAGCAATCGTTTACCGTTGCAGTATATGACAGGGAAAAAGTCTGATGATTTCCGTGTCAGGGTAAGCAACTCAATATTAAGCAGAAAGAAGAAAAATAATCTTCTGAAAGAAAGACTTACCGAGGAGGATACGAAAAATTTCAAAGCAAGAAATTTGCAGGATACGCAGTATATATCAAGATTTATGATGAATTTTATCAAGAAATATCTTAAGTTTGCGGGAGAAGCGAGAATTGTTGCGGTAAACGGCGGAGCTACCGATTATATGCGTAAGCGTTGGGGAATAAGAAAAATACGTGCTGACGGTGACACACATCATGCGGTGGATGCCTGTGTTGTAGCTTGCACCACACATGGAATGATACAAAGAATATCCGAGTATTCCAAATATAAGGAGAAGCAATACATAGATGATGATGGTAGGGTTTATGACATTAATAAGATGACAGGAGAACTGACGGATCGTTTGCCTATGCCATATCCTAAATTCAGGGAAGAACTAATAATGCTTACATCAAATGATCCTCAAAGAATTTTGTCGCAGTCAAAATTCCCGAATTACAGTGGGGATGAACAGCTTGAGCCTATATTTGTTTCACGTATGCCCCAACATAAGATAACAGGTGCTGCACATGAAGCTACATTGAGAAAGCCTGTTACAGAAAACGGAGAAAATTACGTTGTACAAAGAGTGAAATTAAGTGATCTTGAATTGAATAAAGACGGAGAAATAAAGGATTATTATATGCCGCAAAGCGATAAGCTGCTTTATAATGCACTCAAGGAGCGGCTTGCAGAATATGGCGGCAAAGGAAAAGACGCCTTTGGAAATTTAACAGAGCCGTTCCGCAAGCCAAAGAGTGACGGTACTCCGGGACCGATTGTCAAAAAAGTAAAGACTATAAAAAAGCAGACTTGCGGTGTTTCGCTTGCAGATAACACAGCGATTGCAGACAATGGACCAATGGTCAGGGTTGATGTTTTTTATGTTGCCGGAGAGGGGTATTACCTTGTTCCTGTATATGTGTCAGATACGGTTAAGAAAGAGCTTCCGAACAGAGCGTGCGTTGCAAATAAGCCTTATAGCGAATGGAAAGTAATGGATGATAAGAATTTTATATTCTCGTTATACAAGAATGATTTGGTAAAAATCACATTCAAAAAGGAAATGAAATTTTCCCTTGTAAATAAGGACAGCACACTTGATAAGGAACATAGGACTAAATCTGAGCTTCTGTATTACAAGGGAACGGATATTTCTACTGCAAGTATTAAGGTTATAAATCATGATAATACATACTTTATCAGAGGTTTAGGTGTCAAAACTTTAATAAGCATAGAAAAATATGAGGTTGATGTGCTTGGCAGGCTGAGAAAGGTCAATAAAGAAAGGCGTATGGGGTTCTGATATGGGATACAGAGTTATATTTTTGACAGGAGGATGTAAATTATCCGTCAAGAATGAACAGCTTATGATTGATAACGGTGACACATCAAAAATACCTCTTGAAGATATAGGGTGTATCATTGCAGATTCACCGCAGGTGGTTATTAATTCCTATCTTCTTATGAAACTTTCCGAGTACGGTATAGTTCTCATTACCGATGGCAAAAATCATATACCGTGTGGCGTTCATCTTCCCTTTGCCGTACATTCAAGACATCTTTCGGTATTGCAGGAGCAGATAAAAATGACAGAATCGACAAAGAAAAGACTGTGGAAAAGTATAGTAATGCAAAAAATTCGCAATCAGGCTAATGTCCTTAGAATATGCAGTGTTGAAGAATGGGAAGAAGTAGACAGTATTTCTCTGAAAGTAAAATACGGAGATACCTCAAATATGGAGGGAACTGCCGCCGCAAGGTACTTTAAATTGCTTTTTGGCAAGGATTTTACAAGGGGAAGTGAAAATATTGTCAATGCTATGCTGAACTACGGATATGCTGTTCTGCGGAGCATGATTGCAAAAAATCTTGTTGCATACGGATTTGAGCCTTCCCTCGGTATTCATCATAAAAGTGCCCTAAACAGCTTTAACCTCGCTGATGATATGATTGAGCCGTTCAGACCTATTGTGGATTTATTTGTAAGAATATACGCAGAAGACGAGGAAGAACTTACGACTAAGGTAAAAACACGTCTTGCCGATTTACTTAATATGAATGTGTTGATAAACGGGAAGTATTTTACCTGCACGAGAGCAATAGAATTGCAGATTCAAAGTCTGTCGGGGTTTATAAATGGACGGAATACCAAATTGGATTTACCGACTATCGTGGAATTGGAAAGGCACAGGTATGAGTAGATTTATGAGAATGATGGTATTTTTTGATTTGCCTGTAAAGACAAAGGTTCAACGAAGGGTTGCAACAAGATTTCGCAATTTTTTGCTTAAGGACGGATATTTTATGCTTCAATATTCCGTTTATTGTCGTGTTTGCAACGGAATTGATGATGTTGAAAAGCACCGTACAAGGCTGTTTGATAATAAGCCGGAAAACGGGTGTATAAGGCTGCTTGTCATGACGGAAAAGCAGTTTGAAAGAATGGACATTATTGTCGGAGATTATGTGAAGTATGAAAAGGATGAGCCGACAGAACTGTCAGTTTTTTAAAAAAATGCAGAAAAAGAGCATTTATTGAATAAAATTATCCTTTTTTAAAACGAAAAAATCCGCATAAACATAGTGTTTATGCGGATTTTCGGCTCCCTATTATACCATACCAAGAACAAAAAGGGAACTACAACGGGTATCATGCAAGCTTTGCCGTCTTTAATATTATACCATACCAAGAACAAAAAGGGAACTACAACTTTTTACTGTTTGTTGAAACTGCACAATACATTATACCATACCAAGAACAAAAAGGGAACTACAACGCTCATCATTGCTTTTGTTTTCGACTAACTATTATACCATACCAAGAACAAAAAGGGAACTACAACTACTGAAGCTTCAAATAATACTTTCTTGGGATTATACCATACCAAGAACAAAAAGGGAACTACAACGTCAGACTTTGCGTATATATGGGATTACGAATTATACCATACCAAGAACAAAAAGGGAACTACTACTTTGTAAAACCTAAATCTTTATAATTGGATAAAGGTGCTTGAGTTTTATACGAGCATCGTCTGTGGTAAAATGC